>JBKJVH010000243.1:0-5596 GCA_046590985.1 Mycobacteriales bacterium | reverse complement strand
TCAAGTACAAGCGCGTCGCGGCCGCGGACGGCGAGGAGGTCGCCTACGGCGACATCGCCAAGGGGTACGAGCTGCCGAGCGGTGAGACGGTCGTGCTGACCGACGAGGACTTCAAGGACCTGCCGCTCGCGACCAGCAAGGCGATCGACGTGCTCCAGTTCGTGCCGCTGGAGGAGGTCGACCCGATCTACTTCGCGAAGAGCTACTACCTCGAGCCCGAGAAGACCGGCACCAAGCCCTACGTGCTGCTGCGCAACGCGCTGGAGGACAGTGGCAAGGTCGCGATCGTGAAGGTCGCGCTGCGCAACCGCGAGGCGCTCGCGACGCTGCGCGTGCGTGAGGGCGTCTTCGTGCTCGAGACGATGCTGTGGCCCGACGAGGTCCGTACTCCGCAGTTCGCGTTCCTCGACGAGGACGTTGAGGTGCGGCCGCAGGAGCTGGCGATGGCCGGCTCGCTCATCGAGACCCTGAGCGGCGACTTCGACCCGTCCATGTACAGCGACTCCTACCGGGAGGCCCTGCAGGCGGTCATCGACGCCAAGGTCGAAGGTCGCGAGGTGGTGCAGCCCGAGAGCTCGCAGCCGACCAGCGGGACGGTCGTGGACCTGATGGCGGCCCTTCGCGCGAGCGTCGACGCGGCGAAGAAGAAGCAGGCCCCGGCCAAGGCCGCCCCGGCGAAGAAGGCTCCGGCCAAGGCAGCAAAAGTGACGAAGAAGGCCACGGCACGCAAAACGGCTTAGGGTTGGGGGAGTTCTCCCGCACGTTGAGCCGTTCGGCCTACGCGGGGTGTTCGGTCCGCCTACCGTACGGACCTTCATAGGGGACTCTTGCGTGTCGACATCGTGGGTGACCCCCTTTCCCAGCCTTGGAGCTCAGTCGTGACGACGATGGATCACCGCGAGCTCGTGGCGGCGCTGCGCGCCGTCCCGGGGATCACGGACGCCGACGTCACGCCGGACGCCGACGGCGGCCTGGGCACCCTCCGGCTCGACCTCGAGCCCGGGGTCGACGAGGCCGCGGTCGCGAGCACCGTGGGTCGGCTGCTGCGCGAGCAGTTCGGGCTGGGGGTCGATGCCGAGCGCGTCCAGGTCGTCGAGGACGCCGTGCTGGACCGGCAGGTGGAGCCGCCGCTGGAGCACCCGACCGTCCCGGAGCAGCGCACTGCCGCGAGGCCGTCCATCGCCCGCATGCACCTGGTCTCCTCCGGTCTCGACGTCACCGCATCGGTCACGCTCTCCTCGGGCGAGCGCTCGGCCGTCGGGGAGGCTCGCGGCGCCGCGTCCCAGACCGGGGTCCACCGCGCCGTCGCGACGGCCACGTTGCGGGCCGTCGAGGAGCTCGCCGACGGCCTGGTCCGCTTCGAGCTCGACCACATCGAGGTCGCGCCGATGGGCACCGAGCGCACCGTCCTGGTCGCGCTGACGCTGCTCACCACCAAGGGCACCGAGCGGCTCACCGGCGCTGCCGGCGTGCGCGAGGACGTCCGCCAGGCCGTCATCCGCGCGACCCTCGACGCGCTCAACCGGCGCCTCGAGATGCTCCTCACCGAGGTCGGAAGCTAACGTCAGGCCGGTGACCGGACTGGTGTGCCTGCAAGGCGGCGGAGAGTTCTCGGCCGGCTGCCGCGGGATGGACAAGGCGGTGCTCGCGCGCGTCGAGGGCCCTGTCGTGGTCACCGCGCTCGCCTCGGAGCAGGGCGGGCAGTACCAGGCGGCCGCGGGTCACGGGGTGGCGCACCTGCGGGCTCTCGGCGCCGACGCGGTGGCCGCCCCCGACGTCCGCGAACACCCGGCGGAAGCGCTGGCCGTGCTGCGCACCGCCCGACTCGTGGTGCTCCCGGGTGGGTCGCCGTCCCGGCTGCTCACCGCGCTCCTCAGCACGCCGGTCGGGGAGCTGCTCGCCGCGTTGGTGGCCGACGGCGGTGGGCTGCTGGGCGCCAGTGCCGGCGCCATGGTGCTCGGCTCCTGGACCGTGCTGCCCGACCGACCGGGACCCGGCGGCCTCGCCGTCGTGGAAGGGCTGGGCATCGTGCCCGGGGTCCTGGTCGTACCGCACTGGAGCGGTGGGTCCTCCCGGGCCGACTGGCTGCGGGCCGTGCGGGACGGGACGCCTGCGGGCCTCACCGTGCTGGGGCTGCCCGAGGAGTCCGGGGTGCTCGTCGAGGACGGCGAGCTGACCGCTCTCGGCCAGACCCCGACCACGCTGGTTCACCAAGAGCGGGAGCTGCCGCTCGGACAGACCTGGAGGCTGCCGTGAGCCGGACCGACGTGCGGATGTCCGTCGCGGAGCTGCCGTCGTGGGAGGGCGTGCAACCGCCGTGGCCGGGCGAGCTCGAGGGGGAGGTGTTCGTCCGCCGGGCGCCGGCCAGCGGTGCGCCGGCCGCGGTGTTCGTCCACGGGCTCGGCGGTGCGTCCACCAACTGGACCGACCTGATGGGGCTGCTCGCGCCGACGTTCGACTGCGCCGCGCTGGACCTCCCCGGCTTCGGCTGGTCGCCACCCCCGACCTCGTACGCCCTCCGGACCCACGTACGGGCGGTCATCAACCTCCTGGAGCGCCAGGGCCGCGGCCCGGTGCACTTGTTCGGCAACAGCCTCGGCGGCGCGGTCTCGACCCGGGTTGCCGCCCGCCGGCCGGACCTGGTGCGGACCCTGACGCTGGTCTCGCCGGCGCTCCCGTCGCTGCGCCCGCGCCGGGACCTCGACCCCCGGTTGCCCCTGCTCGCCATCCCCGGGATCGCGCAGCTGATGCGCAGGCGGATGGGCGAGGTCAGCCCCGAGCAGCAGGCGAACATCATGCTCGAGCTCTGCTACTCCGACCCCTCGGTGGTCCCCGAGGAGCGCCGCCGGGAGGCGGTCGCCGAGATCGCCCGCCGTGCTGCCCTCGCCCACGGCCAGGCGGCGCTCACCGGCTCGTTGCGCGGGCTCATCGGTGCCTACCTCGAGCGGGGCGAGCGCAGCCTGTGGCAGCAGGCCGGCAGCGTGCGCGTCCCCACACTGCTGATCTGGGGCACCCAGGACCGGTTGGTGGACGTGGCGCTGGCCCCGAAGGCACTCGCCGCCTACCCCAGCTCGCGGCTGCTGGTGCTCCCCGACGTCGGTCACGTCGCCCAGCTCGAGCAGCCCGAGACGGTGGCGCGGGCCTTCCGGGCCCTCGTCGAGGACACCGACGCGAAGCGCGTGCAAGCCTGAGATCAGCGCGGTTCGTGCTCATCGGTGCGATGCTCGCGGGCGTCACCGAACGCGGTGGTGACGAGCGCTGCCACGATTGCTGTCACGATTGCTCTCACGATTGACTGTCACGATGAGGAGGGACTGCTGCGGTGACCGAGACCCCAGCCGGGCCGCCCGGTAGCCCGGTGTCGGACCGGATGCAGGCACTGCTGTCCCGTGCCGTCGAGGAGCAGGTCAGCGAGCAACGTGCTGTCTCCACCGTGCTCGGCGAGCTCCGTTCGCAGGTCGCGTCGCTCGCGGACGGCCAGCGGCTGACCGCTTCTGACGCCTCCGTCGAGCGACTGGGTGGCGTCGTCAGCACGGTCGTGGCGGACCTCCGCACCTCGACCTCCCTGCTGGGTCAGCGCATCGAGGCGCTGACGAAGCGGGTCGAGGCCGTCGCGCAGGACACCGCTGCCCCGACCGAGCAGGCCGCCGTACGCCTCGCCGCCCTGCAGGCCGACATCCAGGCCCAGGCGGAGTCGGTCGACCGGATGCAGGCCTCCCTCGAGACCCTCGCGGGCTTCCCCACCGCGCTCGCGGCGCTGCAGAAGGACGTCGCAGGGCTTCACGACCGGGTACAGCCGCTGGCAGAGATCCGATCCTCTGTCGGTGACATCGGTGCCCGGACCTCCTCCTCCCTCGAGGCGCTCAAGCCGCAGCTCGATGCGCTGTCGCTGAAGGTGGACGGGCTCAACGTCGACCCCGAGCGGCTCCGCGACGCGGTCGTCGACGCGCTGTCCGGTCGGTTGGACAAGCTCGAGGAAGCCGCCGCCCGTCCGGTCGTCGGGCCCGAGGTGCTCCGCAGTGGTCTCGGTGACCTCCGCGCCGCGATCGACGGCGCCATGGGGGACCGCATCGAGGACCTCGGGGCGCAGCTGCGCGCCGTCGAGAACCGGCTCGGTCAGGTCGGCGAGCGGCTGTCCGACGTCGGGGACGCCGCCGGTGGCGTACCCGCCCTGTCCACCGACCTGACCCGGCTCGCGGCCCGGGTCGAAGCGCTCCAGACGCTGCACGACTCCGTCGGTACCGTCGGGCAGGGCGTCACAGCGCTCCGCGAGGACTCCACCGGGACCGCGCTGACCCTCGGCATCGCCTCGCTGCGCGACGACATCGAACAGCTCGGCTCGTTGGTGACCGAGACCGCGACGCCGCCGATGGAGGAGATCTCCACGCTGGTCAGCCAGCGGGTGGCCGATCGGCTGGTCGAGACCCTCGCCCCGCGGATCGCCGACGTCGTCCTGACCCGCGTCAGCGCTGCGCTGGTGCTCCAGCTCGGGGAGGCGCTCTCGCCGCGCGTCAAGGCGGACACCGAGCTCGTGGTGCGTACGGCTACCGCAGACAGCGAGCGGCGAGTGCTCGCGCACGTGGACGAGGCCGTGCTGGCCCTCGCCGAGGCGCTGCTCCGCCGACGTCGCGGTGGCCGGGCTGGTTCCGCTGTGGTGCCGCCCGCCGCTGAGGAGGCCTCCGCACCCGAGGAGCCCGATCCGGCCCGCACCGCTGCCGTCGTCCAGCCGCCGGTGCAGCACATCATCGACCAGCTCAACGCGGGCTCCCCGGAGGAGGAGGTTGCGGCCGAGGTGCCCGCCGCAGCGGAGGCAGCGCCAGCCCCCGTCGCGCCAGCCCCGCCAGCCCCGCCTGCCCGGCCGGCCGTGACGACCGGGCTGGCCCCGGCCAGCCGGCCGGAGCCGGTGCCGGTGCCGCCGTCTGTGACTCTGCAGGTGCCCGAGCCCCCGCAGGTTCCGGCCGAGGCCGCTGCCGGACCCAAGGCTTCCCAGGACGCTGCCGAGCCCGAGCCCGCCGCCCCCGAAACCGAGCCCGAGGACCGCCAGGACTCCCTCGCCCTGGACGCACCGATGCCCCGTCCGGACTCTGAGCCGCGCACGGGCCCCGAGGCTGTCGTCGCGGTCCATCCCGCTGACAGCGGTGAGCCACCCAGCTTGGCGCAGGCTGGGACAGCACCTGCCACCGGCGAAGCGTCCTCGACCGGCCCGCAGGACGCTCCCGCACCTGATGGCCGTCGACCGGACCTGACCAAGCGGGGCGAGACCCCCACCCTGCGTGTGGAGCCGGCCCTGAAGCCGGGCGAGGCGACGGAGGGCTTGAAGCCGGCCGCGCGGGCCAAGTCCAAGCCGGCTCCGCCGCCCGTCAAGAAGATCACCCGTCCTCCCACCAGGGCGTCGGCGAGGCCGATCCTGGACCGGACCCCTGACCTGACCGACGACGGCGTGGAGCCGGTACGGTCGACTCCCACCCGGCCCCGGACCCTCGCTGGCTCCGCCCCCACCACGCCGCTGGCCAGGCCGTCGCAGCAGCCGCCGGCGCCTCCGCAGCAGTCGGCAGCGTCACCGCCGGCGCCTCCGCAGCAGTCGGCAGCGTCACCG
>JBKJVH010000099.1:0-10060 GCA_046590985.1 Mycobacteriales bacterium | reverse complement strand
GCGGTACGCGCAGGCCGAGCGGACCTTCCTGACCGAGCTGCACGAGGCTTTCGAGAAGATCCCCGACCTCGCGCTCACCTCACGGGACAAGATCGGCGGCGCCGCCGGCACGGTGCTGGTCCGTGCGCAGCAGGCCGGCGTCGCTCGTCCTGACCTCGACGCTGCCGACCTCATGCAGCTCGTCGGGGGCATGTGCATGGCGCGCACCACCACGCTCGAGCAGAACGAGCGGCTGCTGACCCTGGTGCTGGACGGGATCAGGTCCAGCCACACCTCAGCTGACGCGGGAGTCTGCGGCCCCGCCGGCGCCGACCGGGGTGGTCGCCGAGATCCCCGCGCTCCGGATCTCGGCCTCGATCCGCTTGATGTCCCGGCTCGGGGTCTGCGCGGCCAAGGACGGCGTGATCGCCCGCACGTAGTTCATGACGCGCACCCAGGGCTGGGCGTAGACGCGCGCCCGGCGGTGCACGATCCCGTCGACCATGCGCTCGATCGCCGGTCCGGCAGGGTAGGTCTTGCCGAGCACGCCGGGCAGCTTCGCGCGCATCGTGCCGAGGCCCGGCCGCTCGTCGGCCCCGCGCACCATGTCCGTGTCGGTCCACGTCAGGTAGGCCACGCCCACCTTCACGCCGTGGTGCTTGACTTCCCCGCGCAGCGACAGCGCGAACGACTCGACGCCTGCCTTGGAGGCGCAGTAGGCGCTCATCATCGCGATCGGCACCAGCGCTGCCATGGAGGCGACCTGCAGGACGTAGCCCTTGGTCTCGACGACCTGCGGGAGGAAGGCGCGCACGGTCCGGACGCTGCCGAGGAGGTTGACCTCGATCACCCGGTCGTAGGAACGCGGGTCCGACAGCAGGACCGGTCCGCCGACGGCGATGCCGGCATTCGCCACGACCGCGTACGCCGGCCCGAGGGTGGCGCTGACCTCCTTGGCCACGACAGCCAAGGCGTTGTCGTCGGTGACGTCGACCTCCCACCAAGCGCTCCGCGGGCAGGACGCGCCGACCTCCTTGAGCAGATCGGGCTCCAGGCCCAGCAGGGCGACCGTCGCACCGGCGGCGGTGAGCTGACGGGAGAGCTCGGCGCCCAGTCCTCGAGCCGCGCCGGTGACGACGACGACCTTGCCTGTCAGGTCCATGGAGTGCTCCTCGGCTCATTGCTACATAGATGTAGCAACATCTGTGTAGCATTGCTGGGGTGACCAGCGCAAGAAGGGCGTATGCCCCCAGGATGGCTGCTGAGGAGCGTCGGGAACAGCTCCTCGACACCGCGCTGGTGATCGCCTTGGAGCGTGGCTTCCATGCCGTCACCATCGAAGGGGTGGCTCGGGAAGCCGGCGTCACCCGCCCGGTCGTGTACGGGCAGTTCGTCGACCTGACCGCGCTGCTCACGGCCCTGCTGGAGCGGGGTGAGCGGCGGGCGTTGGAACAGCTGGCCGCTGTCTTGCCGCGCGTGCCACGACGGGGCGGCGACCCTGATGTGCTGCTGCTCGGTGCCCTGCAGGGCTACCTCAACGCAGTCGCCGCGGACCCGCAGACGTGGCGGGTCGTGCTGCTCCCGCCCGAGGGCGCTCCCCGGGAACTCGCCCAAGCGGTCGAGGCTCAGCACCAGGTCGTGCTGACGGTCTTGCGGGAGCTCGCAGTCTGGGGCTTGCGCAGGCGCGGCGGGCCCAAGCTCGACGTGGAGCTGCTCGCGCGCTCGCTGCTCGTGCTGTCCGAGGATGCTGCGCGCCTGGTGCTGAAGGACCCGGTGGCTTATCCGGTCGAGCGGTTCCTGAGCTATGCCAAGGGGCTGCTCGCAGCGCTATGAAGCTGTCAGGTCGTACACCGTCGCGCCGCCGAGGTCTGCGCGCTGAACGTGGCTCGAACCCAGGTGCTGATCTCGCCGGCCGTGCCCGACCCGCCGTCGCCGGCCGCACCCAGGACGGCTCACCGGATCGGACCTCCTCGTGGACAGCGGCGGGAGCCTCCAGCACGGCGGTCATGCGGCCCTCCGGAACACCCAGCCGCGCAGCGCCACGAACCGCAGCACCGTCGCCACGAGGTTCGCCCCGACCAGCGCCAGCAGCTCCCAGGTGCGCGAGGGCTGGCTGAGAGCATGCAAGGCAAACAGCGACCCGGAGGTCACGGCGAGCGCCAGCAGGAAGACCAGCAAGCCCTGGAGCTGGTGTTGGAGGACTCCTTGCCTCCCCCTGACCGCGAAGGTGTAGCGGCGGTTGGCGGCCGTGTTGCCGACGGCCGTCACGGCAAGCGCGACGAAGTTCGCGGCCTGCCCGCCGAATGACGCGTGCAGGGCCAGGAACAGCAGCAGGTAGGCGAGGGTGCTGATCACTCCCACCACCCCGAAGCGCACAGCCTGCGGCACCAGGCCGGTGCGGGCGGACCCGGGCCGGCCGAAGCTCTCCCTCAGCTCCTGCACCGGCAGCGCGCCGGTGCGCAGCCCGCGGCCGACCCGGAGGACACCCCGCAGGTCCGCGACTGCGGTGGAGACGATGTCGACCCGCGAGTCGGGGTCGTCGACCCAGTCCACGGGTACCTCGTGGATGCGCAGCCCGGACCGCTCGGCGAGCACCAGCAGCTCGGTGTCGAAGAACCAGCCGTCGTCCTCGACCAGCGGAAGCAGGTGGGCGGCCCGGTCGGCGCGGATGGCCTTGAAGCCGCACTGGGCATCGGAGAAGCCCGTGGTGAGCGTCGCGTGCAGGACCAGGTTGTAGCAGCGGCTGATGATCTCGCGCTTGGCGCCGCGGGCGACCCGGGCGCTCCGGGCGAGCCGGGTGCCGATGGCCAGGTCGGAGTGCCCGGACAGCAACGGAGCGACCAGGGGGAGCAAGGCGTCCAGGTCGGTGGACAGGTCGACGTCCATGTACACCAGGACAGTCGCGTCGCTGCTCGCCCAGGTGTGCTTCAACGCTCGGCCTCGGCCCTTGGCGGGCAGGTGCTCGGCGCGCACGTCGGGGAGCTCTTCTGCGAGGCGGCAGGCGATCTCCCAGGTGCCGTCGGTGCTCGCGTTGTCGGCGATCGTGATGCGGGCCGTGAAGGGGAAGCGCGTGCTCAGGTAGGCGTGCAGGCGGCGCAGGCTGGGCTCGAGGTCGTGCTCCTCGTTGAACACCGGGACCACGATGTCGACCGCAGGGGAAAGGCGTGTCCGGGCGACCGGGGCGCTCAGGACTGGGCTCGTCATGCTCCTAAGGTCGAGCCCGGGAATGCCATCAGGCTGGCGTTGACCTGCGAGGTGACTGTGAGCCCGGAGACGACAAAGCCGGTACCGCAGCAGCTGCGGTACCGGCTTCGTTCGTGCGTGCCTAGCTGGAGGTCCCCAGGGTGACCGTGGTCGTCCTGGTCGCGCCCCCGCGGCTGAAGGTGACAATTACCTTCGTGCCCGGGTCGTGCGAGCGGATCGCGACGATGAGGGTGTTGGCGTCCGTGACGCGTCGGTCATCGACCTTGGTGACGATGTCTCCGGCACGAAGTCCCGCCTTGGCCGCCGGGCTGCCGGCGGTCACGCCACGGAGCGAGGCACCGAGCCCGGGCGCGCCGTCCGTCGTGTTGGGCGCGTCCTCGACGTTCACGCCGACCTGGGAGTGCACGGCCTTGCCGGTCGCGATGAGCTGGTCGGCGATCTTCACGGCCACGTTGGACGAGATCGCGAACCCGACCCCGATGTTGCCGCTCTGCCCGCCGCTGCTGCCGCCGGCGGTGGCGATGGCGCTGTTGACCCCGACCAGCTCGCCGGCGAGGTTCACGAGCGCACCGCCCGAGTTGCCGGGGTTGATGGCCGCGTCGGTCTGGACGGCGTCGATCACCGATTGGGAGGAGCTGTTGTCGCCCGTCTGGACGGGCCGGTGGAGTGTGGACACGATGCCTTGGGTGACGGTGTTCGACAGCCCCAGCGGAGCGCCGATCGCGAGGACGGCCTGCCCGACCTTGAGCCCCTCGGAGTCGGCGAACGTCGCCGCCTTGAGTCCGCTGACGCCGGTGACCTTGAGGACGGCCAGGTCGGCGGAGGGGTCGGTGCCGACGATCGTGGCCGGGACGGTGTTGCCGTCGGCGAGGGTGACGTGCACCGACCCGCTGGCGACCGCGGCCGCGACGACGTGGTTGTTCGTGAGGATGTAGCCCTCGGACCGGATGATGATCCCGGAGCCGGTGTCGGACTGGGACGCGGTGCCGCCGAACTGCGACTGCGTCTGTCCGGTGACCTCGACGGTGACGATGCTGGGGCCGATCACGGCGGCCGCCGATTCGGGCGTGCCCTTGACGGTGTCGCTCGACCCGTTGACGACGCGGGTCGTGCTCAGCGGCGACCCCGACACGACGGTCGATCCGCCGCCATCGAGAGCGGCCGCCACCGCGCCGCCGGCACCGCCGCCGAGGATCAGGCCGAGGGCCAGGACCAGTGCGGTGCTGGACCGCTTGCCCCTAGGGGTCGCCGGTGTCGGCTGGACGGCCGGCGGCTCCGTCGGCGGTGGCTCCTGCGGCAGGACGGCGGTGGCGCCAGGGGTGGCCCACCAGGGGCTGTCGGGGTGCTGCGGTGACTCGCTCATGTCTCCAGTTTGCCCTTCATCCTGTGGGTTGGCTGTGAGCCAGGTCGGACCTGCCTGGGAACTGGGCCGGGTTGGGCTCCCGGTAGCCTGGGGAGCGCGAGGCCCGGGCGGGCCTGCTCCTGTGAGTCCCCGGTGAAGAAGGACGGCATGCGCGCCCTGCTGCTCGAGAACGTGCACGATGACGCTGCCTTCGCGCTGCGCGACGCCGGGTTCGAGGTCGAGCGCCGGGACCACGCCCTGGGTGAGGACGCCCTCGTCGCGGCCCTCGCGGGGGTCCACGTCCTGGGGCTGCGCTCCAACACCACCCTGACGGCGCGGGCGCTCGAGGCTGCCCCCGACCTGCTCGCCGTCGGGGCGTTCTGCATCGGCACCAACCAGATCGACCTGACGGCCGCGGTGGACAAGGGGGTCGCGGTGTTCAACGCGCCCTTCTCCAACACCCGGTCGGTGGTCGAGCTCGCGATCTCCGAGATCATCGCGCTGACGCGTCGTCTCACCGACAAGAACACCGACATGCACGCCGGCGTCTGGGACAAGTCGGCGGTCGGGAGCCACGAGGTGCGGGGCCGTCGGCTGGGCATCGTCGGCTACGGCAACATCGGCTCGCAGCTGTCGGTGCTCGCCGAGTCGCTGGGGATGCGGGTGCTGTTCTTCGACACCGCCGACCGGTTGGCGCTCGGCAACGCCCGCCGCTGCGGCACCTTGGACGAGCTGCTCGCGGAGTCCGACGTCGTGTCGTTGCACGTCGACGGTCGGTCCTCGAACAGCGGCATCTTCGGGGCGGAGCAGTTCGCCCGGATGCGGCGTGGCTCGATCTTCCTGAACCTCTCGCGCGGCTTCGTGGTGTCCCACGAGGCGTTGCGCGCGTGCATCGAGAGCGGCCACCTCGCCGGGTGTGCGGTCGACGTCTTCCCGGTGGAGCCCAAGGCCAAGGGCGAAGAGTTCGTCTCGGTCCTGCGTGGTCTGCCCAACGTCATCCTCACCCCGCACGTCGGCGGCTCCACCGAGGAGGCCCAGCAGGACATCGGGCACTTCGTCGCGGGCAAGCTGCGCGACTACGTGGCTGACGGCGGCACCTCGCTGTCGGTCAACCTGCCCCCGGTGACGCTGCCGCGTGAGCCCGGCCAGTCCCGGCTCCTGCTGCTGCACCTGAACACCCCGGGCGTCCTCGCGACGGTCAACGGCCTGCTCGCCGAGCACGGGGTGAACATCGACGGCCAGCTGCTGTCCACGCGCGGCTCCCTCGGCTACGTCGTGACCGACATCGCCGCCGCGCCGACCGCGGACGTGCTCGCGGCGCTGGAGGCCCTGCCGGAGACGGTGCGGCTGCGGGTCCTCGCGTGATCGCCGAGCTCGAGGCGATCGTCGGCCCCGACCACGTGCTGGTCGACGACGACGTCAAGGCGTCGTACGAGACCGACTGGACAGGTCGGTTCTCCGGCAAGGCCAGCTGCGTCGTGCGGCCGCGCACCACTGATGAGGTCGCCGCCGTGCTGGCGCTCTGCACCGCAGCAGGGGTGCAGGTCGTCGTCCAGGGCGGCAACACCGGCCTCGTCGGCGGGGGCGTTCCGGCCGGTGGGGAGCTGCTGCTCTCGCTCGCGAGGCTCACCGACCTCGGCGACGTCGACCTGGCCTCGGCGCAGGTCACCGCAGGTGCGGGCGTGACCCTGGCCGACCTCCAGAACCACGCCAGGGCAAGCGATCTCGACTTCGGGGTCGACCTCGCCGCCCGGGACTCAGCGACGGTCGGCGGCCTGGTGGCGACGAACGCCGGCGGCATCCGTGTCCTGCGGTACGGCTCCATGCGCGCCCAGGTCATGGGTCTGGAGGCGGTGCTCGCCGACGGCTCGGTGATCTCCCGGATGGCCGGGCTCGCCAAGGACGGCACGGGCTATGACCTGGCCGGCCTGATCGCCGGCTCCGAGGGAACCCTCGCGGTCGTCACGGCCGTACGCCTCAAGCTCTGGCCACGGCTGCGCGCTCGGGCGGTCGCGCTGCTGGCGATGGACTCCACGCAAGCCGCGGTGGCGCTGCTGCCCGGGCTGCGAGCGTCGCTGCCGTCGCTGTCAGCGGCCGAGCTGTTCTACGCCGACGGTCTGGCCTTGGTGCGCAAGCACGGCGGGCTGCCGGCGCCGTTCCCGGTCGAGCACGCCGCCTACCTGCTGCTGGAATGCGCGGACCTCACCGACCCGGTGGATCAGCTCGCGGCCGCGGTGTCGGAGGCCGACGGGCTCGTCGACGCCACCGTTGCCACCGATGCGGCCGGCCAGCGGGCGCTCTGGGCCTACCGCGAGACCCACACCGAGTCGATCAGCGCCGAAGGCGTGCCCGTGAAGCTTGACGTGTCGGTGCCGACGGCGTTGCTGCCCGAGCTGGCCGGCCGGCTCGACCGGACCATCAAGGACGTCTGCCCGGCCGCGCGGCCGATCGTGTTCGGGCACGTCAACGAGGGCAACCTGCACGTCAACGTGCTCGACACCGGCGACCTGCACGACGAGGTGACCGACGCGGTGCTCCGGCTGGTGGCATCGCTGTCGGGCTCGATCAGCTCCGAGCACGGCGTCGGGCGGGCCAAGGTCGCGTGGCTCCAGCTGTCGCGGTCGGTGACGGAGATCGCTGCCATGCAGTCAGTCAAGCGGGCGTTCGACCCGACCGGCACGCTCAACCCCGGTGTGTTGCTGCCCTGACCCCGGTCAGAGCAGCGGCCGGGGGCCACGCTGCGGACCGTCACCGATCCCCGCGAGGTGTACGACGCGGTGTTCGACGTGGGCGTGCTGCACCACGTGCCGCGATGGCAGCGAGGATCCCGACGGGCTGACCCCGGAAGGGTGAAACGACTAGCCTGCCGGGGATGAGCGAGACCGCGAACCCACTGGTGCGTGCGGTGACCGAGGGGCTGACCCCCCGTGCCGCCGCCGCGATCTTCCGGCCGAGCCGCGCCACGTGACGACCCAGCAACCCGCGCCTCAGCCGACGCCCAAGGACCGGGTCAAGCGGCTCTTCGCACCGCTCGTCGCGGTGGCCGTGGGCATCGGGAAGTACGGCGCGATCCTGTACAAGGTCAAGGCCTTCACCTTGATCTTCTCCACCCTGGCGAGCCTCGGCGGCTACGCGCTGGTCTTCGGCTGGCAGTTCGCGCTCGGCTTCGTGCTGCTCATCCTCATCCACGAGTCCGGGCACGTCGTCGTGCTGCGAGCCCGCGGGATCCCGGCGAGCTGGCCGGTCCTGATCCCCTTCCTTGGTGCTTTCGTCAAGATGGAGGCGGCCCCCAAGAGCGCCTACGACGAGGCGTTGTCCGGCATCGCCGGGCCGGTGTTCGGCGTCGCCGGCGCCTTCGGGGCGCTCGGGCTCGCGGAGGTGTACGACAGCAACCTGCTCCGCGCGATCGCGTACACCGGCTTCTTCCTGAACCTGTTCAACCTGCTGCCGATCGTCCCGCTGGACGGCGGCCGGACCGCGGCGGCTCTCAGTCCCAAGCTCTGGTTCGTCGGGTTGGCGCTGCTGCTCGGCTACGAGATCTACCGGCCCAGCCCGATCATCCCGATCCTGCTGCTGGTCGGGGGCTTCGAGGGCTACCGACGCTGGAAGGCCCGCGGGACCGAGGCCGGCCAGGCCTACTACGACCTCACCGCGCAGCAGCGGACGAACATCGGGGCGGCGTACGTGCTGCTCGTCGTCGTCGTCCTCTGGGCCATGCACAGCTACCCCGTCCCGCCGAGATGACGACCTGATGACGTGGGAACGACCTGACCCGAGGAGAGGTTGCACCAGGCATGTGGACCTTCGGTAAGAAGCTGGACCTGCCCACCGCGGACGAGGCGCTGCCCGGCCGTGACAACGAGATGCCGGTGACCGCCGTGCACACCGTGCTCGGCACGCCCCTCAAGGGCCCGTGGCCCGCAGGACTGGAGATCGTCTCGTTCGGAATGGGGTGCTTCTGGGGAGCCGAGCGGTTCTTCTGGAAGGCGCCCGGCGTCTACAGCACCTCGGTCGGCTACCAGGGCGGGCACACCCTGAACCCGACGTATGAGGAGACCTGCTCCGGCCGCACCGGTCACACCGAGGCGGTGCAGGTCGTGTACGACCCGGCGAAAACGTCGCTCGAGGGGCTGCTGAAGCTGTTCTGGGAGAACCACGACCCGACCCAGGGCATGGGCCAGGGCAACGACCGGGGTACCCAGTACCGCTCGGCGATCTACACCACCACCGCCGAGCAGCTCGCGGTCGCCAAGGCCTCCCGCACGCTGTACCAGGAGGCGCTGACGCGCGCCGGCAAGGGCAGCATCTCCACCGAGATTCTCGCCGCGGGTCCCTACTACTACGCGGAGGGCTACCACCAGCAGTACCTTGACAAGAACCCTGGCGGCTACTGCAACCACGGCTTCAACGGGGTGTCGTGCCCCATCGGGCTGAACGTGCCCGCGCAGGTCGACGTGCTGCCACCTGGTCACTCCCAAGGGTGATCTGCGACGCGCGCTGACGCCGACCTGGACTGCATGAGAGCTTCGGACCCGGCGCGGGACGCGCTGTCCTCCCTGTCCGGTCGCGCGACGGTGCTCGTCGTTGACGACGAACCCTCGATCCGCGCGCTGATCGCCGTCATGCTGGAGCTGGAGGGCCTGCGCGTGCTGCAGGCTCGAGATGGCGTCGAGGCGCTCGCGATCGCGCGCACCGAGGAGCTCCAGCTGATCACGCTCGACGTCATGATGCCCGGCCTGGACGGGTGGGAGGTGGCCGCGGTGCTCGATGCCGACCACCGCACCGCCTCGGTTCCGCGCATCATGGTGTCGGGCAAGCCTTTGGTCGAGCTCGAACGGGCAGCGGGTCGGCCGCGGGCCACCGCGGTACTGACGAAGCCGTTCGACTTCGCCGAATTCACCGACGTCGTGCGTCGGGTGCTCGCGGATCCTCCGATGATCCCCCTGGCCCGGACCGGGGCTCGCCCTAGCCTGGAGGAGTGCGCCTCCCCATCCCAGCCGTCGTCGTCCTCTGGGTCGCCGGCGTCCTCGGCCTCGACTCCGGGGCGTCACTGACCCAGCAACGGCTGCTCGGGCTCGGCACCTGGGCCCTGTTGCTGTGGCTCCTCAGGCACGAGACCCGCGAGGCACGCGTGCAGGTCGCGGTCGTGGTGGTCTTCGCCTCCGCCATCGAGTACGTCTTCGCCGGCTGGCTCGGGGTCTACGTCTACCGGCTGCACAACGTGCCGGCTTTCGTTCCGCCCGGCCACGGCTTGGTCTACCTCGCAGCGCTGGCGATCGGCCGGTCCGCCTGGGCCCACCGGACGACCTGGCTCCAGCCCGTCACGCTCGCTGGGTGCGCCGCCTGGGCGGTCTGGGGGCTGACGCTCTCGCCCACCCTGGACACCCTGGGCGCGTTCTGGTTCTGCTGCCTGCTGGTCTTCTCCCGGTACGGCAAGAGCCAGCTGGTCTATGCCGGCGCCTTCCTCGTCGTGTCCTACCTCGAGATCGTCGGGACCTCACTCGGCACCTGGGCCTGGCAGCCGCACGACCCGAC
>JBKJVH010000168.1:0-5302 GCA_046590985.1 Mycobacteriales bacterium | reverse complement strand
TGCAGGAGGGCGGCCGTTTCGCGTGCGTGAGGTCAGGGGCTGCAGACCCCGCAGGCCTCGTAGCCCTGCTTGGCAGCGGCAGCCTTGGTGAGCTCCAGGGTGCCCTCAGCCCCACGGACATACCGGCACTCCGGCGTGTGGTACTTGCCGCGGTCCGGGATCACGATGACGCCGGCCCGCTTGACCGGCGCCGCCTTGGCGGGAGCGGCCTTGGCCGGGGCCGGGGCTGCCTTGGCGGGAGCGGCCTTGACGGCCTTCACCGGGGTCGGGGCTGCCTTGGCGGCCTTCACCGGAGCCGGGGCTGCCTTGACCGGGGCCGGGGCTGCCTTGGCGGCCTTCACCGGGGTCGGGGCTGCCTTGACGGCCTTCACCGGGGTCGGGGCTGCCTTCACAGCCTTGACCGGGGCCGGCGCGGCCTTCACGGCCTTGACCGGAGCGGCCGCGGCCGGCGCAGCCTGAGCAGGCACGGCCCTGGCCGCCTTGGCCGGAGCCTTGGCGGCAACGGGCTCGGGCATCGTGCTGGGCTTCTTCACCAAGCTGGTCGCGGCGGCCGGCTTGACGGCCTTGACCGCAGGGGCCGCGATCTTGGTGGTGACGGCGGCCTTCCGGGTGGCCCGGACGGGCTCGGGGGCGACCGGCGCGTCCTCGATCTCGGCCACCTCTGCGAGGTCCACGTCGTCCTCGACGTCGTCGATCACCACCGTGGGCACGGCAGGCGCGAGGTTGTCGTCGGGCTTGCAGACACCGCAGGCCGTGAAGCCCTCAGTGCGCGCCGCAACGACGTCCATCGCATCGGCCTCCTTGCCCGCCAGGTAGCGACAGCCGTCCACGTGGTAGCGGGGCCGACCGGCTACCACGAGCACCTGGCCGCCGACCGTGGCCACAGCGGGAGGGGTCGCGGTGCGCGGCGTGAACGTCGACACCGCTGTGGGCTCGGCCTCGGCGTCACCGCGGTGCAGAGCCTTGTCACCAGCGAGGACGACGGACCCGACTCCAGCCTTGGGGGCACCGTCGCCGGGGACGCCCGTGCCCGCGGCCGTACCGGGCAGAACCTCCTTACGTCGTTGGAGGATCCCGAAGACCAGGAAGGCAAAAGACGCCAGGCTGACCGCGATCGACAGGTAGACGAAGGTCAGGGTCGAGCCGATGAGCCCGATGACAAGCAGGACAAGAGCGACGAGGACAAGTGCCCCGCTGATGACGATCACGTGGAGGGTCCTCCGACAAAGGGTTCGCGGACAAGCCTGGGCATCCTACTGATGCCCGGGTTCGGCTTGTCGCAGACAGGGTGTGCGGGTGTCAGGGCTGGGTCGGTGGTTCGGGCCCTTCGTCGACCTGCTCGAGCTGCACAGGGGGTGGGACGACGGTGAACGGTCCCATCGGCTGCGGCTCGACGGACAGCGGAGGAACAGCGCGCAGCGAGGGCGGCGTGGCCGACAGCGGGGCCTCCTTCGGCGGCCCCGACGGAGCCGGCTCGGGCGCGAGTCGCGGCGGTTCGGGTGCCGGAGAGGTGATCCCTTCGAGCTCGGCCCACTCCGGCGGCAACACCTGAGGGAAGCCGTCCGGAGCGACCTGGACAGCGGGCGAGGCCACCGGTGGCGCGACCGGGGGCCGCGCGGGAACGGGCGGCGGCGGCACCGGGGCGGCCGGGGCAGCCGGGGCGGCCGGGGCGGTGGCGGGTGAGGGGGCGACCGTGACTCCGGCGGGCATGACCCCCACGGCAGCGGCCCGGGCGGCCGCGGGGACACCGGTACCCGGTCCTTCGGAGGAGCCGCCGCGGCTGTCGAGGTCCTTGAGCTGCGACTCCAGGTAGGCCTTGAGGCGCAGCCGGTACTCACGCTCGAAGGCCTTCAGGTCCTCGATGCGCACCTGCAGCTCAGCTTGCCGGGACTGCAGCTCGGCCAGGGCGCTCGTGGTCCGCGCCTTGACCTCCTGGTCGACCTGCCCCGCCCGAGCGTTCGCGTCGGAGAGCATCTTGTCGGCCTCGGCGCGAGCCTCGGCGATCGCCTGGTCGGCAGTGCGCTGAGCCATGAGCAAGGTACGGAGCGCGGCCTCCTGTGGCTCGCCGGCGCTGATCGCGACCGGCTCGGGCTTGGTCAGCTCGACGGCCGCGGGCGGGGCGGCGGCCGGAGCCGCCTGGACCCGGCTGCTCAGGGCGGCGTTCTCGGTCAGCAGGCGCGTCAGCTCTGCCTCGACCTGGTCGAGGAACGTGTCCACCTCATCGACGGAGTAGCCACGGACCTGCCGACCGAACAGCTTGTTGGAGACGTCTGCGGGAGTCAGGGGCATCAGGTCACATCCGGAAGGGAGGGGGTCACAGGCCGCTGACCACGTTCATGAGGATCAGCACGATGGAGAAGAGCACCAGGAAAGCCAGGTCGAGCGAGATGCTCCCGATCCGCAGCGGGGGCAGGACACGCTGGAGCGCCTTGAGCGGCGGGTCGGTAGCGGAGTAGGCCAGCTCCAGCCCCATCGCGACCGGGCCGGTCGGGCGGTAGCTCCGCGCCAGCATGAACACGTACTCCATGACGAGGCGGAAGATCAGCAGCAGCAGGAAGACCAGCAGTGCGTAGTAGGCGATGGTGGCGACGACCGACACGGGGTTCGGGGCTCCTGCTGGTGGTGACGGGCTGCAAGGTCAGGACTGGTTGAAGAAGCCGCCCTCGACGATGCGCGCCTTGTCCGCGGCCGTGACCTCGACGTGCTCCGGGGACAGCAGGAACACCTTGTTGGTGACGCGCTCGATCCGGCCGTGCAGGCCGAAGATCAGACCGGCGGCGAAGTCGACGAGCCGCTTGGCGTCCGTGTCGTCCATCTCCGTCAGGTTCATGATGACGGGGGTGCCGGTGCGGAAGTGCTCTCCGATCGCCCGGGCGTCGTTGTAGCTGTGCGGGTGCAGCGTGGTGATGCGGTAGCCGTCCTCGTAAGCGGAGACCGGCTGCGGACTCGGGGTGGTGTCGAGAGCGACGGCACCGTGGCTGCGGGTGCTGTTGTCGAAGGACCGACGGGTGCTCGCTGTGGGGGCTGCTGTGGGCGCGTAGCGTCGCACCGCAGCAGGCTCCTCGTAAGCCGCTTCCTCGGCGTACTCGTCGTACGCGTCGTAGCGATCGTGCTCGTCGTCCTCGACCAGGCCGAGGTACAGGCCCATCTTGCGCATCACGCCGGGCATGAGGAGCTCCACTTGTGAGGTCGGACGGTTGACACGGACGAGACCTCAGCCTAGCGGAGGGGGCGGTCGCGATGACCCAACACGGCCGTACCGACACGCACATGAGTTGCGCCGGCGGCAATCGCCTGCTCCAGATCACCGCTCATGCCCGCGCTGATCATGGTCGCCCTCGGGTGCTCGGCCTGCAGCGCGACCGCCAGTCGATGGAGCTGAGAGAAGGCCACCGCCGGGTCGACCGCGCGTGGCGCGACCGCCATCACCCCGGCGAGCTCGAGGCCGGCCGCGCCGGCAACCTGGTTGGCCAACACGGGCAGGTCCACCGGCAGCGCGCCGCCGCGGGCCCCGTCGAGGCTCACCTGCAGGAGCACCTGGACAATCCGGTGCGCCCGCGTCGCCCCTGCGCTGAGGGCCTCGACCAGGGCCGGTCTGTCCACGGAGTGCACCACCGAGGCGTACGAGGCGACACTACGGGCCTTGTTGGTCTGCAGCTGGCCCACGAAGTGCCAGCGGACACCGGTGATCTGCTGCGCCTTCTCGCTCGCCTCCTGGTCGCGGTTCTCAGCGAGGTCGGTGACGCCCAGGTCGCGCAGCAGTGCGGCGTCGCTGGCCGGCCAGGTCTTGGTAACGGCCACGAGCGTCACCTCGCTCTCGGCCCGACCGGCGGCCAGACAGGCCCGGGCGATCCGGGCGCGGACCTCAGCCAGGTTGGCGGCCAGCTCAGCGCGTCGGTCGTGGTGGTCGGTCACGGCAGCCAGATGACGCCGGCGTGGCGGCCGGTCAGGCCGTCCCGGCGGTAGGAGAAGAACAGCTCCGGCTGCTCGAGCGTGCAGCCACCGACGGTGGTGACCTGGATGCCCTCCGCGGCCAGCTGGGCCGTGGCCCCGCGCGTCAGGTCCACCGACGTGGTGCCCTGCCTTGTCGTGCCACGGCTACCAGGGGCGGCCTTCTCGACCTCGCCCGCCATGGACGCCGGCACCTCGTAGCAGAGCCCGCAGATGCCGGGTCCGATGGTCGCCGTGAGCTGCGTGGCGCCCTGCTCGCGCATCACGCGGACGAGCTCGCGCAGCACGCCCCGCTGCAGGCCCGGGCGGCCGACGTGGGCGGCACCGACGACCCCGTCGGCGGCGAGCAGCACCGGCAGGCAGTCGGCCCCCATCATCACGAGCGCCAGCCCAGGGACCGTCGTGACGAGTCCGTCGGTGTCATCGAGACCCCGGGTGGTCTTGTTGCTCAACCCCCTGACGACCCGGACACCGGCGCCATGCACCTGCTTGCCGAACGCGAGGCCCTCCACCCCGAGTTCGGCGGTGAGCAGCTCCCGGTTGGCCTGCACCTTGCCGTGCGCATCGTCGACGTGCACGGCAAGGTTGAGACTGTCCCAGGGCGGGTTGCTGACGCCGCCGCCGCGGGTGGTGAAGACGCCCCGTGCCGGCGCGGGCAGGCCCGCGTCCAGCAGCGCGAGCACGACCTACTTCAGGAAGTCGGGGACGTCGAGGTCATCCTCGAAGACCACGGTGCGCCGCGGCCGCTCGGGCTGCGCCACGGGCGTCGGGGTGGTCGGGGTGTAGCGCGGCTCGGAGCGCACCGGCGCGGGGTCGGGCTCGTATGCGGCCTCGTACGCCGGCTCCGGCTCGGGCGCAACGACCTGGCGGCGCGGCTCGACCTTGCGGTGCGTCGGGGCCCCGCTGTCGAAGCCGGCGGCGATGACGGTGACGCGGACCTCGTCACCCAGCGCGTCGTCGATGACCGCACCGAAGATGATGTTGGCGTCGGGGTGGGCGGCGTCGGCGACCAGCTGGGCCGCCTCGTTGATCTCGAACAAGCCGAGGTCACTGCCGCCGGAGATCGACAGCAGCACGCCGTGCGCGCCGTCCATGCTTGCCTCGAGCAGCGGGCTGGCGATGGCCATCTCGGCGGCCACGATGGAGCGGTCGTCGCCACGTGCGGAGCCGATGCCCATCAGAGCCGATCCGGCGCCGCTCATGATCGACTTCACGTCGGCGAAGTCGAGGTTGATGAGACCGGGGGTGGTGATGAGGTCCGTGATGCCGGAGACGCCGGAGAGCAGGACCTGGTCGGCGCTCTTGAAGGCGTCCATGACGCTGACCTGCTTGTCGCTGATGGACAGCAGCC
>JBKJVH010000223.1:0-7249 GCA_046590985.1 Mycobacteriales bacterium | reverse complement strand
GTCATCGGCGGCGTGATGCAGCTGTCGGCGAGCCTGGCCCGCGGCCTGGAGCACGCCTTCCCCGACGCTCGGACGCGCAAGGCCTCCACCGCCGTGGCGCAGGCGCAGGCCGGGGCCGCCGCCGCCCCCAACGACAAGGCGGCCACCGACCGGCTGAGCGCGGCGCTGTCGAGCAGGGCGTACGCGCAGGGGATCGCCCGCGGGCGGCACTTCTACGACGTGACCTGGCTGCTCGTCACGATCGGCGCGCTGATCGTGACGGCCACCACCGTGCGGCTTGCCGGTCGACGGCCCTGGGACGCCGCGCTGTGCGCGTTGTCGCCGGCGCTGCTGCTGCACGCCACCACCAACTGGGACCTCATCGCGGTGGCGCTGACCGGTCTCGGGATGCTCGCCTGGGCCCGTCGGCACCCGGCGCTGGCCGGGGTGCTGCTCGGCCTCGCGACGGCGACCAAGCTGTACCCGGTGCTGTTCCTGCTGCCGCTGCTGTTCCTGTGCCTGCGTGCCCGGCAGCTGAAGGCCTGGGGCGCGGTCGCCGCGATGACGATCGCGGTCGCGGGCGGCGTCACCCTCCCGATCTACCTCACGTCGCCGTCCTACGCCGAGGTCAACGGCACCCAGGTCAAGGTGCTGTCCTCGCCGCTGTCGAACCTCGACGCCGACGGGCTCGGCGCGTTGTGGCCGCACCACACGGTCAACGGGGCGCTGGCCACCAACGCGGTCTACCGGTTCGTGGCGCTGAACAAGGAGCGCGGCGCCGACTGGGACTCCCTCTACCTCCAGGTCCAGCACCTGCGCACCGACGACGGTCGGCTGACGTCGTTCCGCAACAGCGTCGCGAAGCTCGTCACGGACAGCACCTCGCCACCCAAGAAGCTCAACAACCTGGTGACGGTCCTGGAGGTGCTCGGCATGGCGGCCGTCGGCGTGCTCGCGCTGCGGGCCCGCCGGCGGCCGCGGCTGCCGCAGCTGCTGTTCCTCACCACCACGGTGTTCCTGCTGCTCAACAAGGTCGACAGCCCGCAGTACGTGCTGTGGCTCGTGCCGCTCGCCGTCCTGGCCCGGCCGCGCTGGCGACCCTTCCTGGCCTGGCAGGCCGCCGAAGCTGCCGTGCTGTTCAGCCGGTTCTACTTCTTCGTCAGCAACGACAAGCCCGGCCAGGGCATCGGGATCGGCTGGTTCTTCGCGGCGGTCCTGGTCCGCGATGCGCTCCTGCTCGTGCTGTCGGCGTACGTCGTGCGCGACATCCTCCGCCCCGACGGTGACGTGGTGCGCGCCGACGGCGTCGACGACCCGGCCGGCGGCGTCCTCGACGGGGCGCCGGACCGACGCCTGCAGCTGGTGTGACGGCACTCCGCTCCTGGCTCGCCACCCGCGTCGCCGTCGCGTTGCTCGTCGTCGCCGGCGGGGCGCAGGTCTTCGGTGACCGGTCGCAGGGGTTCCTCGACCGGTGGGACAGCTGGGACGTGACGCTGTTCGCCAAGGTCGCGGAGTACGGCTACGACGGGTACCCGCAGCACTACCCCGACCGCGACATCGTCGCGTTCTTCCCAGGGTTTCCCTTGGCGCTCAGGGCTTTTCACGCTGTCGTTCCCAACTGGACCGCCGCCGGACTTCTCGTCTCGCTGGTCGCCGGCGCGGTCGCGGTGGTGTTCCTGTCCCGGCTCGCGGCGTTGGACGGGGTCGACGGCTCCCGCGCCGCGCTCTACCTCGTGCTGTCGCCGTACGCGGTGTTCCTGTTCGCCGGCTACAGCGAGGCGTTGTTCCTCGCCTTCGCCCTCCCCGGCTGGTACGCCGCCCGGCAAGGCCACTGGCCCGCCGCCGCGCTCCTGGTCGCCGGTGCCACCACGGTCCGGGTCTCCGGGCTGTTCCTGGCCGTCGGCCTGGTGGTGGAGTTCGCGACCACCTGCCGAGACTGGCGCGTGGCGCCCTGGCTCGCGGCCCCGTTCCTGGCCGCCTTCGGGTACGCCTTCTACCTGCACCACCTCACCGGCGACTGGTTCCGCTGGCAACACGCGCAGGCCAGCGGCTGGGGCCGGCACCTGACCTCACCCCTGCAGGCGTTCCAGGCCAGCCTCGACGCGGCCCGCTCCAGCTCGATCGGCACCGAGTACCAGTGGTCGTTCCGGGCCGAGATCGTGGCCGTCGCGCTCGGCGTGCTGGTCACCACCGTGCTGCTGGCCCGCCGCGAGTGGGGCCAGGCGACCTATGTCGGCCTGTCCGTCGCGGCGCTGGCCACCTCGACCTACTACCTGTCCGTCGCCCGCGCCACGCTGCTGTGGTTCCCGCTCTGGCTCCTGCTCGCGGAGTACGCCGGCAAGAAGCCCTGGCTGCACACCGCCTACCTGACTGTCGCGACGCCGCTGATGGCGGTGGTCGTGCTGACCTTCACGGCCGGCCGGTGGGTGGGGTGACCTCCGTTGTCGAGGAGGGCCGCGTGAAGCGCTTCGTCTACCTGGCAGCTATGCCCAGCTCGCCGACCTGCAGGCCAGCGGGCTGGTCGTCACCCAGGCGAACACCCTCACGGTCACCCGTGCTGATGGCACGGGCTTCTGCCTCAAGGCCACCGACGGCACCAACACGGTGTTCTTCAAAGGTGGCGCCGCCGCCGCCGGGATCTGTGTGGCCGACTGCACCGCCGGCTGAGCTTCTGCACGATCGTGCAGATCGGGCATGCCAGGTCGTTCGAGGCATGGCATCGCGCACCGCGGTCGCGTTGTGGCCGGGACCACGTCGCTCGACGGGCTCAGTACGCCGGTCCCGCGGTGGCGACGACGCTGCCGCTGGCGTCCGACCCCGACGTGCGGCCGGGAGGCGCGCTCCCGGCGTACTTCACGGGCTTGCTGCCAGAAGGCAGGCGACCCTTATCCGAGCGCGGGTAGGCCGACCTGGAACGTGCCGCTCCTGGTGGCCGCCGGGTGGTATCCGTCAGCGACGACCAGCCGCCAGCGGACGGTCGACCCCGGCGCGACCGGGACCCCGTTCCGGGTGCCGTTCCAGGAGATCGCCGGCTTGCTGGTGCCACCCTTAGCGCTCGCCAGGATCGCGTTCTGGTCGTCGTACAGGGTGATCGTCCAAGGGGCCGCGACGGACAGCGCACCGGTGACCGAAGCCGGCGTGGGGGCGTGTACGGGGGCGCCGTCGACGGTGGTCTTCACGATCCGGGGCGCCGGGGCGAGCACCGCGAGGCCGGCGCGGGCGAGGGCGGCGAGTCGGCCCTGGAGCGAGCCGGGGCAGTCGGTCTGGCCGGTCTGGCCGTGGCCGAACACGCGCGGCAGCGTGACGACCTGGCCGGACGCGTAGCGCGCCGATCCGGCACTCCGGAGGCGTACGGACGTGGTCGGGTCGAAGTGCCAGCTCGACGCGGCGTAGCCGATGACCCGGGCGAAGGCCCGCTCGGCGGCGGCGCTGGCGGTCGTCCTGGTCATGTCGCCGATCATCGAGACACCGAGCGTGCCGGTGTTGAAGCCCTGCGCGTGGGCGCCGATCGTGGCGCGGCCGAGGCCGCCGTACCGGCCTTCCCAGATGCCACCGAACTGGTCGACGAGCAGGTTGTAGCCGACGTCGTTCCAGCCACGGCCCTGCACGTGATAGGCGTAGTCGGCCCGGAGGATCGCCGGCACGTCGGCCGGCTTGTAGCCGTTGAGGTTGTCGGTGTGGTGGACGGTGACGGCGACGACCTTGCTCGCGTAGGAGGGTCCGCCGCGCCGTATCGACTCATCCGCCCCCCAGCTGGCGCGGGAGTGCACGTCCCCGAGGACCGCGGTGCCGGTGGCGGCATCGGCCTGGGTCCCGAAGACCCGGTGGACGGCCCCGTCGGTGACGGTCAGGAGCTTCAGGTCGGGTGCGGTGCCGCGGACCTCGACGAGGTCCGCGCCGGCTGGACGCCACTGGGGCACCGTGCCGGGGAGGCCTTCCTCGGTGGTGTCCTGCTCGGCGGTCTGCCAGGCACTCCAGCCCTGCTGGGTGTGCCAGCGGAGCCTGACCGCCGCCGTCCCGGAGGTCCAGCTGAACCCGACCATCCGCGCGTGGTGGACCGGCGTGACCGTGTCCGGGGCGGTCAGCCGGACCCTGGCCAGGATCGGCGTGACCACGCCGCCGGGGGTGGTCGCCAGGCTCGGAAAGGCCTGCAGGGCAAGGGCAACGGTGACGACGAGCAGGGAACGACGGAGCACGGGACGCTGTCCTTCGGGGGGATCACCGGGTGGCTGGGTGGCCGGGGTCGTGAGAAGGGTGGTCTGCCTGGCTCATGATCACAAGCCCCCTTAGTATGACTTGTCCGCTTGTGTCCGGATCCGTTACACACCCTTGTGTCCTCACGCCCGCGCTCAGGAGGGGTCCGCTCCTGAGGACGCAGCGCAGCACTTCCCGCCTTGTGTCCTCACGCCGGAGCGTGGGCGTGGGGGGAGTTGTGCGGACGCAAGCGGTCAGGTGAGGCGGGACTTGAGCAGCGCGATGTCGGCGGCCTGCCCCTCGCGGGGGGTCTCGACGACGACCGGACAGCCGGCCGCCTGCACCACCGCGACCAGCACGTCGAGGTCGATCGTGCCGGCGCCGAGGTTGGCGTGCCGGTCGGCGCCGGAGTCGAAGGCGTCCCGCGAGTCGTTGCAGTGCACCAGGTCGATCCGGCCGGTGATGGCTCTGACCCGTTCGACGACGTCGACCAGGGCCTCGCCGCCGGCGTGGGCGTGGCAGGTGTCGAGGCAGAACCCGACGTTGTCGAAGCCGCCGATCGCGTCCCAGAGCCGTGCGATCGCGTCGAGGTGCCGGGCCACCGCGTGGTCGCCACCGGCAGTGTTCTCGATGAGGATCGGCAGCGGCCGCTCCATCCGCTCGAACGTCTTGACCCAGTTCTCGACGCCGAGCATCGGGGCGTCCTTGGCGGTGACGTGCCCGCCGTGCACGATCAGCCCCTGGGCACCGAGCCCGGCGGCGGCCTGCGCGTGCTGGTCGAGGATCTTGCGCGACGGGATCCGGATCTTGTTGTTCGGGCTGGCGACGTTCACGACGTACGGGCTGTGCACGAAGAACGGCACGCCGCCGGTGTCCAGCTCCGTGATCGTGGGAGCCTTCCAGCTCTGCGGGTCGCCGAGGAACAGCTGCAGGACGTCGGCGTCCCGCTCCTTGGCTTCCAGGGCGGGGTTCTCGTTGTCGACGTGCGCACCGATCAGCATGGTTCGACGATAACGGCGGGTACCGACCACATCAGTGGCACCATGGAGAGGTGAAAGCCTCCCAGCGTGCCGGTGCGCTCGCCGCCGTGCTGCTCGGGATGCTGGCGGCGCTCGCGCTGTCGCTGCCGGCCAGCGCGGCCACCACGGTGACGATCACCCTCAACATCAACGGCCCCTCGCCCGCTTCGGCCACCGCCGTAGCCGGCGACACGATCGTGTTCAGCAACGGCGACAACGTTTCCCACACGGTCACCCACAAGACCGGCGCCTGGACGTACACGAAGACGATCGCCGCCAACGGCCGCGGCTCGGTCGTGCTCACCGGTGCCGGCAGCTACAGCTACACCGACAGCCACGCGCTGCTGCTCAGCACCGCGAACGACCCGGGCAGCATCACGGTTACGGCGGCCAAGCCGAGCCCGGCGCCGACGGCGAAGCCGAGCGCCACTGTCGCTCCGAAGCCGAGCGTCAGCGCGAAGCCGTCGGGGTCCGCGTCCCCGGCGAGCTCAGCCTCCCCCGCGACGATCCCCACCGGCGGGACCGGCACGGCCGTCGGCCCGGGTCTGGGCGTGGGTGTGGTCCCGAACGCGAGCGCCCCCGCGCCGTCCGGCGGCCCTGCGCCCAACATCGCCCCCGAGGCGGTCGCCTCGCCGGGTGAGCCGACGCCCACCACGTCCGCGCCGGCGGCGGCTACCGCCGTCGGTCGCGGCCTCGTACAGGGATCGGCGCACCGCTTCGGGCTGCCGATGGCCCTCGCCGTGGTGGCCGTCGCCGGGGTGGCGTCGCTCATCGTGCGGTTGTTGCTCGCGCAGCCGGCCGCTCGGCCGTCGGAACAGAGCTGACGGACGGCGCTGCTAGCCTTGTCGGCGTTTGCTGACGCGAACACCCTCTTGTCACGGAAACGTTCCGTGGCCGCTTAGTCCACAAGAGGAGGTGGGTCCACTTGCGTCATTACGAACTCATGGTCATTCTCGATCCTGACCTCGAGGAGCGCACGATTGCTCCGAGCCTCGACACGTTCCTGAACGTCGTCACCACCGGTGGCGGAAACGTCGAGAAGGTCGACATCTGGGGGCGGCGACGCCTCTCGTTCGAGATCAACAAGAAGGCCGAGGGCATCTACGCCGTCATCGACCTGAAGGCTGAGCCGGCCACGATGAAGGAGCTGGACCGTCAGCTCAACCTCAACGAGGCCGTCCTGCGCACCAAGGTCATGCGTCCCGAGCTCCGCTAGCTAGTCCGCACCTTCCCCACGAACGACAGTGCGCAGTTCATGCCCGCACGCACCCACACCACAGATCCCCTGACGGGGAAGGACTTCAAGGAGCACTCACGTGGCAGGCGACACCATCATCACCGTGGTCGGCAACCTCACCGGCGACCCGGAGCTGCGCTTCACCCCCAGCGGCGCTGCCGTGGCGAACTTCACCGTCGCCTCGACGCCCCGCACCTTTGACAAGAACTCGAACGAGTGGAAGGACGGAGACGCGCTGTTCCTGCGCTGCTCCATCTGGCGACAGGCTGCGGAGAACGTGGCGGAGTCCCTGCAGAAGGGGATGGCCGTCATCGTTCAGGGCCGCTTGAAGCAGCGCTCGTACGAGACCAAAGAGGGCGAGAAGCGCACGGTGTACGAGCTGGACGTGGACGAGATCGGCCCTTCCCTGAAGTGGGCCACCGCCAAGATCAACCGCACTCAGCGCGGTGGCGGCGGCGGCAACAACGGCGGGGGCGGCGGCGGTTTCGGCGGCGGTGCTCCTTCGGGCGGCAACTCCGCCTCGCAGGATGACCCCTGGGCCTCTGCGGCCCCGGCGGCGTCCGGCGGTGGCGGCGGCGGCTGGTCCGACGAACCTCCCTTCTAACAACTACTTACTAAGGACTCTGATATGGCGAAGCCTCCTCCGAGGAAGCCGAAGAAGAAGGTCTGCCAGTTCTGCAAGGACAAGGTGACCTACGTCGACTACAAGGACACCGGTCTGTTGCGCAAGTACATCTCGGACCGCGGCAAGATCCGCGCCCGTCGTGTCAGCGGCAACTGCAGCCAGCACCAGCGCGATGTCGCGATGGCTGTGAAGAAC
>JBKJVH010000221.1:0-14387 GCA_046590985.1 Mycobacteriales bacterium | reverse complement strand
ATGGCCTTCGTGCCGACCATCATGCGAGCGTTCTCGATGACCTGGAACATCTGGGCGATGCCGTTGTGGACCTCGCCGAGGAGCCACCCCTTCGCGGGCTCGCCGCCGCCGACCTGCGGGTCGCCGAAGGTGACCTCGCAGGTGGAGGAGACCTTCAGGCCCATCTTGTGCTCGACGTTGGTGACGTAGACACCGTTGCGCTCACCGAGCTCGCCGGTCTCGAGGTCGACGTGGAACTTCGGGACCAGGAACAGCGACAGGCCCTTGGTGCCCGGGCCACCGTGGCCCTCGACGCCCACCGGGCGAGCGAGCACGAGGTGGAAGATGTTCTCGGGCCAGTCCCAGTCGGCGCTGGTGATGAAGCGCTTGACGCCCTCGAGGTGCCAGCTGCCGTCGGGCTGCTGGTGCGCGGTCGCACGTGCCGCCCCGACGTCGGAGCCGGCGTCGGGCTCGGTGAGGACCATGGTGGCGCCCCAGCCGCGCTCGATCGCGAGCTCGGCGAACTTCTGCTGCTCGGCGTTGCCGTTGTTGTGCAGGATCTGCGCGAACGCCGGGCCGCTGGAGTACATGTAGATCGCCGGGTTGGCGCCGAGGATCATCTCCGACACCGCCCAGATCAGCGAGGGTGGGGCGCCGATGCCGCCGAGGGCCTCGCTGAGGGCGAACTTGTCCCAGCCGTTCTCGTGGTAGGTGTTGTAGCTCTTCACGAACGAGGCGGGGAGCGTGACGTTGCCGGTCGCCTGGTCGAACACCGGCGGGATGCGGTCACCGTCGACGAAGGAGGAAGCCAGGTCGTTCTCGCAGAGCCGCTGGACCTCCTTGAGGATGTCCCGGGACGAGTCGATGTCCAGGTTGCTGTACGGGCCGTGGCCCAGGCTCTTGTCGGCACCGAAGACCTCGTACAGGTTGAACTCGATGTCGCGGAGGTTGCTCTTGTAGTGGCCCATCGCTGGGGTTCTCCTCGTGGCAGGTCAGGTGGCAGTGAACATGTGTACTCGCCGGTAACTTAATAGTGCTACCCGTCGGTAGCGCTTGGCAAGCGTCCTTTTCCGAGGATCAGCCGGAGGCGTGCGTCTTGATGGTCCCGCTGGGCAGCACCCGGCCGTAGATCGCGCCGTACGCCAGGTCACCGAAGAGCCGCTCGGCGCCGTAGCCGGTCGCGGAGGCGCCCCAGCCCCAGCGGGACTCCCCGGTCACGCCGGCGGGCGCGCTGGTCAAGCTGCTCACGAGCGCCCCGTTCACGAAGCAGGACGTCCGGGTCGCGGACCGCGTGATCACGTAGTGCTGCCAGACGCCGAGTGGGATGGCTCCCATGGTCGAGCAGCCGCCGAGGTACTTCCCCGCCTTCCACAGCTCCGCGCCGACCGCGCAGGGGATCCGCCCGAGCGTGGGGTAGCGGAAGACGTCGATGCCCTCCCGGCCGGCCTTGCCGACCCGGGTGTTGCTGCCGATCCGACCGTAGGTGGTGGGGCAGGTCGCGCTCCGGAACCAGAACTCCACCGACCAGGCCGGGTCCGTGCCCAGGCCCAGCACCACGTTGGTCCGGACCAGCGTGGCGCCGTCGAACCCCAGGGCGGGCGCCCCGCCGGTCAGCGTCGGACCGGGTACGGAGGTCAGCGGACCGGTCGTCAGCCCGAGGAAGCCCGCGGGCCGCGAGGGCACCGAGGCGCCCTCGGCAAGGGCACCTTGCGTGAAGGGCCAGAGCACCAGCGGGTGCGCAGCGACGAGCGTGTCGCCGTACCGGTCGGGGGTGGCGAGCGCGGCAGGGACGGGCGGGTTGAGGACCGGGCCGTAGGTGGGATCAGCGCTCGGGGTCGGCGATGCGCTGACGGTGGCGCTGGCACTCGGGGAAGGGCCAGCAACCGTGCTGCCGCTCGAGCAGGAGGTCAGTGCCAGGAGCACAGGCAGCAGGAACAGGCAGCGTCGCATCCGCGCATCGTAGGGACTGCGCGGTGCGGAAGGGCGTCAGCCCTGGTAGGCCACGAGCGCGTTGTAGGTCTGCGTCGGCGCTCCGGCCGCGGTCAGGAGCGTCCAGGAGGGGTCGTCCCACTGGTTGCCGACCAGGCTGTACCAGTTCATGCCGTCGACGTACCAGAGCCCGCTCGTGAGCCGGTAGGCCTGCCCGATGTAGGACGCGCGGGTGCTGTCCGGGACGCCCTTCCACCAGCCGTTGTGGTCGGTGGAGAAGCCGTACTCCCCGACGTAGAGGTGCTTGTAGCCCTCCTTGTGGGCGGCCATCAGCGCGTACATCTTCTTGAGCCCGAGGAAGTTCTCGTCCATCAGGCCGAACTTGGTGGCATAGACCCAGTGCGGGTCGTTGTAGCTGGGGGCGCGGTCACCGGAGTAGGGGTGCACGCTCAGGGTGTCGAAGTAGTGGTTCGCCGGCCGGTTCGGCATCGCGTCGATCGCGGCGTACACCTTCGACAGGAAGCCGAGGTCGTTGCGGCTGATGCCGCCGAACAGCACCTGGGCGTTCGGGGCCCCCTGGCGGATGCCGCGGGAGCCGGCCCGGAGCAGGTTCGCGTACCTGGTCGGGTTCGGCGCAGGCTGGAAGAAGTTCTTCTCGTTGGGCTCGTTCCAGATCTCGAAGCGTGACACGGTGCTCCGGAACCGCGCTGCGACGTCCTTGGTGAACGACTGGAAGGCGAGCAGCTCGGTGGGGTTGGTGGGCGGCGTGACCGCGCGCCTCCAGGCCGGTACGCCCTGGCGCACGAGGGCGGGGTGGAGCCAGTCCGGGCTGCCGGTCAGCTGGAAGCGCAGCTTGAGGCCGCGGGCCGAGGCGCGGGCCGCCAGCCGATCCAGCCGGTCCCACTGGTAGCGGCGAGCGGCCTGGGGGGCCACCGAGGCCCAGTTCACGACGCAGTAGATGCTCGTCGCGTGCGCCTTGACCGCCTGGTCCAGCACGTGCTCCAGCTCGGCGGGCGTGTGGTTGCCGCCCGTGACGTTGAGCTCGATCCGCGTGCCGGGCGGAGTCGCCGCGGCGGCGGGTGACGGCGCCTGCGAGAGCACGAGGGCGGTGGAAAGGGCACCGGCAAGGGCGAGTCGGAGCAGCACGGAGGTCCTCAGGGCATCGGGAGCCAAACGGCATGACGCCGAACGGGCTGGGCAAGAGCACGACGGGAGGGGGATCCCGAAGGGGGTTGGCAAAGATCTTACGGAGCGCCGACGGCGGTGTCTGCTGCGCAGGTGTGGGTCAAGCCACAGTTCCTTCGGTGATATCGGTCGTTCACTGACCTGCCCTCTCCCGTCCGGTTTGTCCTAAACCTCCGGAGGGGTTCCGATGTGGCTCAGCCGCGCAGGGCCACCAGGGCGTTGTACGTCGCCGTCGGCCGGCCGGTGCTCGACAGCAGGGTCCAGGACGGGTCGTCCCACTGGTTGCCCATCAGGCTGTACCAGTTCATGCCGTCCACGTACGGGAGCGTGCCGGCCAACCGGTAGGCCTGCTGCAGGTAGGTCGCGCGGGTCGTGTCCGGCACCGCGGCGGTCCACTGGTTGCTCTTGGTGGAGAAGCCGTACTCGCCGAGGAAGATGTGCTTGGTGCCCTCGTGATGGGCGGTCATGAGCGCCTTCATCTTGATGAGACCGAGGAAGTTCTCGTCCATCGGGCCGAAGGCGGCGTTCCAGACGTGCTGACTGCTGTTGACCGTCGGGCCGCGGTTGCCGGAGTACGGGTGGACGTCGAGGGTGTCGAAGTAGTGGTTCGCCGGGTGGCCCGGGATCGCGTCGATCGCGGCGTACACCTTCGACAGGAAGCCGAGGTCGTTGCGGCTGATGCCACCGAACAGCACCTGTGAGCGGGGGGCACCCATCCGGACCCCGGTGTAGCCCGCCTTCAGGACCTGGGCGTAGCGGGCCGGGCTGGGCGTCGGCTGGAAGAAGGTCTTCTCGTTCGGCTCGTTCCAGATCTCGAGCCGGCTGACGCTGTTCTTGTACCGCGCGGCGACATCCTTGGTGAACAGCAGGAACGCCTTGAGCTCGGTGGCGGTCTGCGGCGGGGTCATCCGGCGCTTGTCGCCGGGGATGCCCTGGCGCACCAAGCTCGGGTGCAGCCAGTCGGGAGTGCCGGTGAGCTGGAAGCGCAGGCCGAGGTGGCGGGCGGTGGCCATCGCCGACAGCCGGTCCAGGCTGTCCCACTGGTAGCGGCGGGCGGCGCGCGGGGCGAGGGCCGGCCAGTTGACCACGCTGTAGATGCTCGAGGCGTGCGCCTTCACGGCCAGGTCCAGCACGTGGCTCAGCTGGGTGGCGCTGTACAGGCCGGGGGTGACGTTGAGCTCGACCGGGGTGCTGTGCGGAGCGGCGACCAGCGCGGCCGGAACCGGGGCGGCGCTGGCGTTGGCGGGAGCCTGGGAAAGGATCAACCCGGTCGTTAGGCAGCTGACGAGCGCAAGGCGCTTGAGCACAGAAATCCCCTTGGGCAAGAGCGGGGACGATCGGCTTCGGTAGCCCGGCGAGGTCTTTGACCCCCGTGGCTTTGCGTCCCAGCCTTGCGACTGGTTTGCCGTTTCGACCGACCCCTATGGTCACTGTCTGTGTTGTTCTCGGCACATTCTGGCAAGACCTGAGCCTGCATCGGGTCAGCAGTGATAACGCAACGTGTCGGCCTCCGGCCGTCTGCAACGCTGGCAGGGTGACGCGGGCGGGCTGGCTGACCCCGAACGTCCGCACGCTGTCCGGGGTCAGCTTCCTGCAGGACGCGGCCAGCGAGCTGCTCTACCCGATCTTGCCGATCTTCCTCACCGTCACGCTCGGCGCTCCTGCCGCGGTCGTCGGGGCCGTCGAGGGGGTCGCGGAGGGGGTGGCGGCAGTCTCCAAGCTGCTGCTCGGCCGGCTGTCCGACGGCCGTGCCAAGCGCCCCCTCATCGCCCTCGGGTACGGGCTGGCCGCGCTCGGCAAGGTACTGATCGCGGTTGCCACCGGCTGGCCGGTGGTGCTGGCCGGCCGGGGCGTCGACCGGGTGGGGAAGGGGATCCGCGGGGCGCCCCGGGACGCGTTGCTCATGGTCGATGTGCCCGCCCACCAGCGCGGCCGGGTCTTCGGGTTCCACCGGGCGGCGGACACCGCCGGCGCGGTCGTGGGGCCGGCCCTCGGGCTCGGGCTGTACGAGCTGCTGGACCACCGGATCCGGCCGCTGCTCGTGGTCGCGGTGGTACCGGCGGTGCTGTCGGTCCTGCTCGTCGCTGTGGTGCGGGAGGCGCCGGCCGCCGTCGCGACCGGTGCCCGTGTGGCGCTCGCTTCGCCGGCCCGGCTCAGCCCCGAGCTGCGGAGGTTGGTCGGGGTCCTGACCCTGTTCGGGCTGGTCAACTTCCCCGACGCGCTGCTGCTGCTGAGGGCCCACGAGCTCGGGCTGTCCACCGGCGGGGTCATCGGGGCCTACATCCTTTACAACGCCGTGTACGCCGCCGGTGCCTATCCCGCGGGTGCGCTGTCGGACCGGCTGCCCCGGCACCGGGTGTTCGCGCTCGGACTGGCGCTGTTCGCGGTCGGCTACCTCGGGCTCGGCCTCATCGATGCGCCCTGGCTCGTCTTCGTCCTGCTGCCGGTGTACGGCGGCTTCGCGGCGTGCACGGACGGGGTCGGCAAGGCGTGGGTCTCGAGCCTGGCGCCGGACGACCGGCAGGGCGCGGCCCAAGGCCTGTACCAGGCGCTGAGCGGTGGCGCTGTGCTGTTTGCGGGGCTTTGGGCCGGGCTGGCGTGGGGCGGCACGGGCGTGCTCCCGTTGCTCGTGTCGGGCAGCGTCGCGGCCGTGCTCGCGGTCGTGATCGCCGTCCGCGGCGGCCGGTTCGGCTGAACCGGCACGACCGGCCTGCGCCGCGGCTGCCCGCTGAGCGGGGAGGCGCTGTTAGCCTCCGTGCTGTCGTTGCCTGGACAAGGCCCGGGAGGAGCAGGCGCTTCCTGCCCTCGGGCTGGGGGAGTACATCGTGCCTGAGCTGTCCGAACCGTCCGCTGCTGACGTCCCTGCAACGCCGGAGGTGCCCGACGCACCGGCTTTGCCCGCTCAGGCGCGGCCCCGGCCGGCCCCGGCCCCGGTGCCGAGGGTCAACCCGATCCCGGTGTCGGACTCGATCGCCCTGAAGCTCTCGGAGCTCGACGCGCGGCTCGCAGCCGAGGCGCCGGCCCGGGTAGAGCCCGCCGCGCCCGTCAAGAAGGCTGCCGTGAAGAGGGCGCCGGCGGAGAAGGTCGACCTGGTGAAGGACGCACCGCTGGCTGCGGAGCTGCCTCCCGAGCTCCCCGAGGTCGTGCCCGAGGAACTGCCCGACGTGTTGCCGGTCGTCGCGGCCACCGCGCCGCCGTTCGGCGCGGGGCTCCGGGCCGCTGTGGTCGCCATCGTCGTGCTGCTCGCTGCCGCTGCGGGCATGGGAGCTGCCGCCGTGGTCGAGAACGGCGCTTCGGCCACCGACACCCGGGCCTGGCTCGCCGGGGGGATGGCCGCCGGGCTGGTCCTGGTGCTCGCCTTCATCGTGCTCATCACCGGTCGCGCAAGAAGTCGCGAGAGATAGCGCGAGGTTTCCGCGAGGGCTCCGTTGTACGTGGTGAGGTCGCGCCAACGAGCTGGGTCTGCGGCGCGACCTGTGCATGCCCGAAGGCCCGTTCCTCCCTGCTGGGTGGGAGGAACGGGCCTTCGTTGCTCTCGCTGCCGGCCCGCGTGACCCGACCCCCGGCGAACGTGCCCGGCACTGCACTAGGTTGAGGGCGCATGAGAACTGTGGTCACCGGCGGCGCCGGGTTCCTGGGGTCGCACCTGTGCGAGCGGCTCCTTGCCGACGGCCACGAGGTGCTGGCGCTCGACAACTTCCTGACCGGTACGCCGACCAACGTCGCGCACCTGCTCGAGCACGACGGCTTCCGGCTGGTGAAGGCCGACGTCACCGACTACGTCCACGTCACGGGCCCGGTGGACCAGGTGATGCACTTCGCCTCGCCCGCTTCGCCGATCGACTACCTGCTGCTCCCGATCGAGACCATGAAGGTCGGCTCCATCGGCACCATGCACGCGCTGGGGCTGGCCAAGGAGAAGGGCGCGCGCTTCCTGCTCGCCTCCACCTCCGAGACGTACGGCGACCCGCAGGTCCACCCGCAGCCTGAGACGTACTGGGGTCACGTCAACCCGGTCGGCCCGCGCGGGGTGTACGACGAGGCCAAGCGCTACGCGGAGGCGCTGACGATGGCCTACCGCCGGACCCACGATGTGGATACCGCGATTGTCAGGATCTTCAACACACACGGGCCCCGGATGAGACCGAACGACGGGCGCGCGATCCCGGCGTTCACCTCGCAGGCACTGACAGGTCAGCCCATCACGGTCGCCGGTGACGGCTCGCAGACGCGCTCGATCATCTACGTCGACGACCTCGTCGAGGGGATCTTGCGGCTGCTGCGCTCGGACCTCACCGGCCCGGTGAACATCGGCAACCCGCACGAGACCTCGGTCCTGCACCTCGCCGAGACGATCAAGCGGCTGACGGGGAGCGACAGCGAGATCACGTTCATCGAGCGGCCGATCGACGACCCGAGCATCCGCCAGCCCGACATCACGGTCGCCAAGCGGGACCTGGGGTGGGAGCCGACGATCGACTTCGAGACCGGGCTCGGACGCACCATCGAGTACTTCCGGTCGCACCCCGAACTCGTCCAGCCGACCTGATCTGTTCACCCGATCGGTGGAAGCACGACCTCCCGACGGCTCCCGATGACCAGAGAGCGGCCGGGTTGGCCGCTGTCTGAGGAGTGTGTCGCGGTGACCTTGCACCTGGTCCAGCTCGAGCGGAAGACCGACCACAAGTCCTTCCGGCTGACCCGCGGCGGCGCGGTCACCAGCAGTGACACCCGTCCGGACGTGGTGCTGCCCGTGGAGCAGGCCCGGCTGGTCCTGGCCGCGGCAGCCAGAAACGACGTGTCGAGCGGTGGCGCGTACTCACCTGGCCCGGCCGGCGTCCAGGTGTGGAGCGGCCCGTGGAACGGACCGACGGGCGGCCGTGGGACAGCAGAGCACCTCGGTTCGGTCGACTGGAGCTACGACACGCCGGTCACGCAGTACGTCACGGTCTACCGGATCATGCTCACGGCCGCGGGCGCCGACCTCGGGCTCACCACAGACCTAGTGCTCAGCACCGTGCTGGCCCTCGGCGGGATCAGCGTGCCGGCGGACACGACTGTGGCGGCCTCGGTGCCACTGCCGCGCGACCCGTTCAGCACCTCGATCTGGAAGCGCCCACTGCTGACCGGCGAGCGGCGCTGACGGGCGCGCGACCTGTACTCTTGCGCCTGCAGCACGCTGCGGGCGTAGCACAATGGTAGTGCGCTAGCTTCCCAAGCTAGACACGCGGGTTCGATTCCCGTCGCCCGCTCCACGCGTTCCTTTGCTGTTGCTTACGGGCCAGATCCGTCGCGGAGACGTAGGTTGGGGTCCTTCGCGACGGGAGGCGGCTGATGGGCGGGATGACGCGGCGCCGCTGGGAGCCCTGGCGTGACTGCCTGGCGATCGGGGCGATCAACCATGTCGTGCTGCTGACGGCTGCCTGGCTCCACCTGCACGGAGCGGCCCTGGTGGCCGCCGGCCTGGTGCTGTCGGTCGGGTTCGCGATGGGCACCGTGACGGTGCTGCACGACGCCGGCCACCGGATGTACTCGAGCAGGACCTGGCCCAACGTGGCCGCCGTGCAGGTGTCGACGCCCGCCGGGCTGTGGGTGGGGCACTGGACCCTGAAGCACCGGGTGCACCACAAGCTGAGTCAGGTCTACCCGCTGGACGAGGCGACCCGCTCCTCGAGCCTGGTGCGGCTGCACCCGGACGCGCCGAGCAAGCCGTGGCAGCGGGCGCAGCACCTGTACGCGTGGTTCGCGTACAGCCTGGCCTGGATCGGGGAGGTCCGGAGTCAGGTGCGCTACCTGCGCGACGGCGTCATCGCCGGGACGAAGACACCGGACCGGCCCACCCGGGCGAGGTCCTTCGTGGCAGAGAAGGTGCTGTGGCTCGCGGTGCTCGCCCCGTACGTCTGGTGGATGGGGCTGGGCCGGCTGCTGCTGATCGTCGTGATCGCGGAGACAGTGGCCAGCCTGCTCGCGGCCCTGGTCCTGGTCGTCGGGCACATCAACGAGGGGCTCACGCCCACGTCGGAGCCACCCGGTGGCGCGCAGTGGGCGGCCTACCTGGTGCGCACGACCGCCTCGTTCAGCCTCGACAGCACCGCGATGCGGTGGTTCACCGGCGGCCTGACCCACCACCTCGCGCACCACCTGCGTCCCGTCGCGATCCGGTCGGAGCTGCCGCTGCTGCACGAGACGGTGGTCCGCGACCTGGTCGTCCAGAGCGGGGTGGAGCAGTCCGTCTACGCAACGTTCCCGCAGGCGATCCGGGGCCACTACCGGCGGTTGCGGGAGCTGGGGCAGCCCGACGTCGTGGCGCACCGGAACGTCGCGCCTGGGCGTGAGTCACTCGCTTGACGGCGGTCGTCGTCGCGGTGTCCCTGGCAGCGGCGGTGGCCTTCGGCTGGTCGACCGCGGCCATGCACCACAGCGCGTCTGCGGCGCCCCCCGGCGGGCTGGTAGCGCTGCTGCGGCACCTGCTCGGCCAGCCGGGCTGGCTGAGCGGGATGGCGGCGAGCCTGCTGGGGCTCGGGCTGCACGCGCTGGCGCTGCGGCTCGGCTCGCTGCTCGTGGTGCAGCCGGTCATCGTCACGGGCCTGGTGTTCTCGTTGCTGTTCCGGGACGCCCTGGACCGGCGGCTGCCGTCGCGGGAGACCCTGACCTGGTCGGGGCTCACGGTCGTCGGACTCGCGGTGTTCCTCATCGCGGCGCGCTCCACGACCGGCTCGGCCCGCCCGATCGGCGCCGAGGCGATCCTGGTGCTGGCCGTCGGGACGACCGTTGCGGTGAGCTGCTGGCTGGCCGCGGCCAGCAGGGCTGACCGGGGCGCCGGGCTGCTGCTCGGTGCCGGTGCCGGCGTCAACTTCGGGCTCACGGCGGGGACGCTCAAGGCCACTGCCGGCTCGACAACCACGGACGCGCTGGTGACCAGCTGGCCCCTGTACACGCTGGTGGTGCTGGGGGTGTCGGGGTTCTTCGCGAACCAGGTTGCCTATCGGCGGGCTCCGCTCGCGACCTCCCTGCCGATCCTCAACGTCCTCAACCCGGTGGTCGCCCTGCTGTACGGGGTCGTCGCGTTCCGCGAGCGGCCGGCGACGGACGCGGTGACGTGGGTGGTCGCGCTGGTCAGCCTGGGGGCGGCGCTGCTGGGGGTCTACCGGCTGGCGCGGCTGGAGACCGTGCCGGCTGAGGTCTAGGCGCCGGGGCTGACGATCGCCGTGGGCCGGGGTGGCGGGACGGCCCGCAGCCGCGGCGCCCGGGTCGCGATCGGTCGGCCCGCCGTCCAGGACGTCAAAGCCTCCAGCCGCAGCGGCGCTGCGAGGTGGAAGCCCTGCATCGCGTCGCTGCCGAGCGCCCGCAACCGCTGAGCGGAGGCTTCGTCCTCGACGCCCTCGGCGACCACGTCGAGGTGCAGCGTGTGGGCCAGCTGGATGATCGCCTCGACGATCGCGGCATCCTCGTCGTCGCGTGCCAGGTGCGTGACGAACGTCTTGTCGATCTTCACCTCCGACACCGGCAGCCGCTTGAGGTAGGACAGCGAGGAGTAGCCCGTGCCGAAGTCGTCGATGGACAGCCGGACGCCGGCGTCCGCCAGCTTCTGCAGCGTGGTGACGGTCCGGTCGGGATCGGCCATCAGGTGGCTCTCGGTGATCTCGAGCGTCAGCCGGCGCCCGGGCACACCGTGCTTGGCGAGCAGCCCCAGTACCGCCGGCACCAGGTCGGGCTCGAGCAGGTTGCGAGCGGACAGGTTCACCGACACGGCGAGGTCGCTGCCCTGCAGGGCCCACTGGGCGCAGCTGGCCAGAGCCAGGTCCAGGACGTGTCGCGTGAGCTCGCGAATGAGACCGGTCTGCTCGGCGATGCTGATGAAGTCATCCGGCGGGACCTCGCCGTACGTCGGGTGCTCCCAGCGGACCAGGGCCTCGACGCCGGCCAGCGCGCCGTCGCTGAGCCGGATCTGCGGTTGGTAGCGGAGGCTGAGCTCACCTTGCTCGATCGCGGCCCGGAGCCCACCTGCGAGGGCCAGCCGCCGGGGCGAGTAGCCGTCGAGCTCGTCGTGGTACAGGTGCACCCCGGTGTACTGCGCCTTGGCCGCGTACATCGCGACATCGGCGCGTTGCAGCAGGACCGGGGCGGTGACGCTGCCGCACTGCGCCTGGGGCAGGTGCACGACACCGATGCTGGCCCCCACCTCGGTCTCGACCCCTTGGAGCTGCAGCGATGCCCCGAGCGACCTCAGCAGTCGCTCGGCGGTCGCGACGGCCTGGGTGGCCGAGACGCCGGTCAGCAGGACGGCGAACTCGTCGCCGCCGAGGCGCGCCAGCAGGTCCCCTTCGCGGAGCTCGCCGCTGAGCCGGCGGGCCGTCTCCTGGAGCATCAGGTCGCCGTGGTGGTGGCCGAGGGTGTCGTTGACCTCCTTGAACCGGTCGAGGTCCATGAGCAGCACGGACACGTCGGCCGGGTTCTGGAGCGCCCGACCCAGCTGGGTCTGGAACAGTGACCGGTTCGCGAGACCTGTGAGGGAGTCGTGCAGCGAGTCGTGGTGGAGCTGCTCCACCAGGCGCGCGTTGGCCAGCGCGGCCGCGACGTGGGAAGCAAGGGTGCGCAGCAGCAGCCCGTCCTCCTCGCTGAAGGTGTTGACCTCCCCGAGGCGGTCGGTGACGACCAGCAGGCCGCGCAGACCCTGCTCGCCGAGTACGGGGGTGAGGACGGCGTCGCGGGCGTCGAGGTCGGTCAGCACGGCGCGGCCTGCGGGGTGCCGGGCCCCGGAGCGCAGCACGAGCGGCTTCTCCCGCTCGAGGACCTGGAGCAGCGCTGACGAGGTCTGCGCGAGGTCCTGCGTGGTCTGGACCAGGGCGTCGTCCACGACGCGGCTGACGCGCAGGACCCCGGCCTGCGGGTCGGGCAGGTAGAGCGCCGCGGAGCTCGCGCGCAGCAGCTGGGTCACCCGGTTCAAGATGGTGAGGGTGACCTCGTCGGTACCGGCGGACGTGACCTCGGCGGCGAACTCGTACAGCACCTTCACGTCGGCGTGCCGGGCCCGGAGGGCAGCGAGGGTCCGGAAGCTGTAGAGGTACATCGCGACGACGGCGAGGATCGGCCCGAGGAGCCAGCCGGAGTAGGCCAGCGCGCCGACGCAGACCAGGCCCGCGAGGGCGCAGCCCAGCGCGCTCAGCAGGCACGCGCGCAGGAACCTGAGTGCTTGGCGGAGGTCCAGCTCCCGGCTGATGGTGGCGATCACCGCGTTCACGGCGAGGCTGTCGAGCAGCGCCGCGGTGAGCGCGGCGGCCACGGCGGGGAGCAGCATCGACTGCGGGGAGCCGTGCAGGGCGCCGCCGAGCGACCGGAAGACCAGGGACGCGACGGCCACGTCGACCGTCCACAGGGCCACGTTGAACGCAAGCTTCAGCGGTCGCTGCCGGCGTACGGCGATGAGCACGACGGCGCCGCCCAGCACCCGGGCCAGCGGCAGCTGCAGCGGCGGCAGGAAGAACATCGAGATCGTGAGGGTGAGCTCGGCCAGCGACACGGTGTGGGCGTTCTTGCCCAGCTCGACGTGCACGACGACCGCCTCACCCACCGCGAACGCGATGGTGATGAGGACGAAGGCGATCCCGAGACCGGGCTGCGGACGGGGCAGGTCGCCCATCAGCACCACGTCCGTCGCGACCGCGCCCGCGAGCAGGACGGCGATCAGCGTCAGGACGGTGGCTGTCGGCCGCCGGGGTGCGCGCGTCATCGCAGCCGCGTCTCAGTTCCAGGTAGCGCCAAGCCAGGCACTTCCTGACCAGGTGGAGCCGGACCAGGTGGAGCCGGACCAGGTGCTTCCGGACCAGGTGGAGCCGGACCAGGTGGATCCGTTGAACACCCCGCCGGCCCAGGTGCTGGCGCTCTCTTCCTGGACGGCGAGCGCTGCGCTGTTCCAGCCGGCACCGAAGATGTCCTGCTCGCCCGTCAGGGTGACCCCGTCCAGGGAGACGTGGCCGGTGCCGCGGGCCTGCTCGAGGGAGCCCGCACCCGAGGACGGTGCGAAGGCCTGCGTCGCGTTCGGGGTGGGTGCGTCCAGGGCGGCCGGGAGCTGCACCAGGCCGGCCCCGACGAACACGGGGCGGTCGGTGTCGATGTCCACGGCCGTGGCCATGAGGATCCGCTTGACCTGGTCAGGGGCGAGGCCGGGGCGCACGCTGAGCAGGTCGGCGACGACGCCCGACGTGACGGCGGCGGCCTGGGAGGTCCCCGAGCCCCGCAGGAACCGACCACCGAACACCGCCTCCGGGTAGGCGGTCGCCAGCGTGGACCCGGGGGCCAGCAGTCCCATGATCTTGTTGCCCGGCGCGACGAGGTCGGCGTGCCGCCGCGCCGTACCGCGCTGCGAGAAGCTCGAGACGACGTCGTCGTCGTAGGCGATCGTGCCCATCGGGTTCTCCGAGCCCACGGCCAGCACGTACGGGTCGCTGGCCGGGTCGGCCACGTTGGTGCTGGAGGTGCCGTCGTTGCCGACCGCGACGACGACCACGATCCCGTGCTGCCAGGCCATCTCGGCGGCGTGTGCGAGCGGGTCGAGCTGGTAGGACTGCAGGCTGTTCGTGCCGAGCGAGAGGTTCAGGACCCGGATGTTCAGGCCGGGGTCGTGGGCGTGCTGGGTCACCCAGTCGATGCCGGCGATCATCTGCGAGACGTCGGTCGCGCCGTTCGAGGCGCCGACCTTGACGCTGACGATCCGGGCACTCGGGGCGATGCCGTTGTAGCCGGTGGCGCCGTCGTTGCCGGCGATGATGCCGGCCATCGCGGTGCCGTGCCCGTACCCGTCGAGGTGCGTGAGGGCGGGGTTCTGGGAGTCGAACGACAGGTCCGGCCCGTAGACGACCTTGTCGGTGCCGTCCAGGCCGCGGACGGGGGTGACCCCGGTGTCCAGCAGCGCGACGTCGATGCCGTGCCCGTTGGCGCCGACCCGCCAGCCGGTCTGCGCCCCGACGACCTGACCGACGGCGCCCATCCCGGGAAGGGCGGCGTTCGGGTCGGCGGTGGTGCTGGCGAGCGCGGGGGTCAGGGTAGCGGTGGCCGAGGCCAGCGCAACGGTGCCGAGGACCACCCGGAGGCAACGGGCGCGTGAGATCACGGGGGGAGGCCATTTCTTGCAGAGAGTGCGCGAGAAGACACGTCAGGTGAGCGTCGGCGACTCAAATGGGTGACAACATGGTCCCTTCTGACCGCTCTGGCCTAGTCCGTTCTGGGGACGTCTTGTCAGGGCGGCGACGGGGTGCGACGGTGCGCGCAGGCCCTCGACGCCGTCGGGTCCTGCA
>JBKJVH010000201.1:0-8071 GCA_046590985.1 Mycobacteriales bacterium | reverse complement strand
TTCACGCAACCATGCTGCCTGACGCGAAGGCCAACCTGGGGCTCCGGCGACGTCGTTCACCCAGTCTTCGGTTGCCGGCCATGTACCTCCCCCTGTCTGAGCGGGCGCCCGAGGGCGTGGCCACAGCGCGGCTCAGAGCTTCTCGAGCGGGGCGTAACGCAGCAGCAGCCACTTCAGACCGGTACCGGCCCCGAAGTCGACCTCGGCCTGGGCGCTGTCGCCGGCGCCGCGGGTGGCCGTGACGGTGCCGAGCCCGAAGGCGTCGTGGGTGACCCGGTCGCCCACCTCGAGGTTCGGGATCGGCCGGAGCCCAGGGGCGCTGCGAGCCCGGCTGGCGCTGCCCGCGACCCGGTCGGCCGCGCGGCTCAGCGCCGGAGTGCTGGACACGGTGGAGGCCAGTCGGCGCCAGTCCATGAGGTGCTCGGGGAGCTCCTCGAGGAAGCGGGACGGCGGGTTGTAGGAGGTCTGCCCCCACGCGCTGCGCAGGTGCGCACGGCTGACGTAGAGCTTCTCGCGGGCCCGGGTGATCCCGACGTAAGCCAGCCGCCGTTCCTCCTGCAGCTCGTTCGGGTCGCCGAGCGCCCGCAGGTGGGGGAACACCCCGTCCTCGAGACCGGTGAGGAAGACCACGGGGTACTCCAGCCCCTTCGCGGCGTGCAGCGTCATGAGGGTGACGACCCCGCCGGTGCCGTCCGCATCGGGGATCTGGTCGGCGTCGGCAACGAGCGACACCTGCTCCATGAACTCCGTCACGCCACCGTCAGGCACCCGCTCCTCGAACTCGCGGGCCACCCCGACGAGCTCGGACAGGTTCTCGATGCGGGACTCGTCCTGCGGGTCGACCGACTCGCTGAGCTCCCTGAGGTAGCCGGTCTTGTCGAGCACCGCCTCGAGCACCTCGGCCGGGGGCATCTTGCCCTCGACCAGCGCGCGGAGCTCGTCCATGAGGTTCGCGAACTCCTGGACGTTCTTGGCGCTCCGCGTCGCCATGCCCGGGACCTCGTCGCACCGCTGCAGCGCCTGAGCGAAGGAGATCCGCTCCCGGGACGCGAATGCCTCGATGCAGGCCTCGGCCCGATCCCCGATGCCCCTTCGGGGGGTGTTGAGGATCCGCCGCAGCGACACCGTGTCCGCCGGGTTCGCGAGCACCCGCAGGTACGCGAGGGCATCGCGCACCTCCCTGCGCTCGTAGAACCGGACGCCACCCACCACCCGGTACGGCAGCCCGACCCGGATGAACACCTCCTCGAACACCCGGGACTGCGCGTTCGTCCGGTAGAACACCGCCATCTGCGACGGCTGGGCACCCTCCTCGACGAGCTTGTCGACCTCCTCCGCGACGAACGCAGCCTCGTCGTGCTCGTTGTCGGCGACGTACCCGACGATGAGGTCGCCGTCGCCGGCATCGGTCCAGAGCCGCTTGTCGATGCGGCCCTCGTTCTTGGCGATCACCGCGTTGGCGGCGGTGAGGATCCGCTGGGTGCTGCGGTAGTTCTGCTCGAGCTTCACCACCTTGGCGCTCGGGTAGTCGAGCTCGAAGTCCATGATGTTGCGGATGTCGGCGCCGCGGAACGCGTAGATCGACTGGTCCGCGTCGCCGACCACGCAGAGCTCGGCGGCGGGCAGGTCACCGGTGGGCTGGGTGAGCTCCTTCACCAGCGTGTACTGAGGGTGGTTGGTGTCCTGGTACTCATCGACGAGCACCTGCCGGAAGCGCCGCCGGTAGTGCTCGGCCACGTCCGGGAAGGCCTGCAGCAGCTCGACGGTCGTCATGATCAGGTCGTCGAAGTCCATCGCGTTGGCCTCGCGAAGGCGCTGCTGGTAGAGCTTGTACACCTCCGCACGCTGCTCCTCGTGCGGGTTGCTCGCCTTGGTCCGCGCGGTCTCCCAGTCGACGAGCTCGTTCTTCAGGTCGCTGACCTGGTTGGAGAGCTGCCGCGCCGGGAAGCGCTTCGGGTCCAGGTCGAGGTCGCGGCAGACCAGCGTCATGAGCCGCTGCGCGTCGGCCTGGTCGTAGATGCTGAACGTCGTCGTGAAGCCGAGCTTCTTGGCCTCGGCGCGCAGGATCCGCACGCAGGCGGAGTGGAAGGTGCTGACCCACATCGCGTTCGAGCGCCGACCCACCAGCGCCGCAACCCGCTCCTTCATCTCGCCGGCGGCCTTGTTGGTGAACGTGATGGCCAGCACCTCACCCGGCTGCACGCCGCGGGCGGCCAGCAGGTAGGCGATCCGGGTCGTCAGCACCTTGGTCTTGCCGGAGCCGGCGCCGGCCACGACCAGCAGCGGGCTGCCCTCGTGGACAACAGCCTGGCGCTGCTGCGGGTTCAGCCCCTCCAGCAGCCGCTCGGAGCGGGGCGCGCTGGAGCTCGGGGCCTCGTCGAACGTCAGGGGGAGCATCCCCGTCATCCTAAGGAAGCGCTCCGACGAACCACCTCGGCGGCAGGAGTCGCCGGTGACGCGTCGAAGGTTGTCGGATGCGCCGACTGCTGATCAGCTCCCTTGCCCTCGCTCTGGCCGTACCGCTCGCGGCTCAGGCCGGACCCACGCCCCTGACCCCGCTCCAGCTCGCGGACCAGACGGCTCACCGCCTCGGTACGACGCTCGCCGCCGGCACCGGACCGATCAGCAGCCCGAACGTGACGCTCGCCGCCACGATCCCGGGCACGTACATCAGCATGCGCAAGGTCGGGACGCACCTCATCGCAACCGGCACCGACGGCCTCACCACCTTCGACATCAGCAACCCGCTGCTCCCCCGGCCGCTCGCCACGCTGCCGATCGCGCACTTCGAGAACGAGGACGTCTCCGCCGACAACCGGGTCGCAGTGATCAGCAACGACCGCGAGTCCGGCAGCAAGGGCGGCCTGCTGTACGTCGTGGACATCGCGAACCCGGCGGTGCCCCTGCTCGCCTCGACCCTGAGCCTCGACGTCAACACCGGCGAGCGCGGCCCCGGGCACATCGCGAACTGCGTGGCGCCGGGCGCGAACCCCTGCACGACGCTCTGGCTGACCGGTGGCAAGCGCGTCTGGGTGGTGGACCTGCGCGTGCCCGCCAAGCCGGTCCTGCTCGGTGCCTTCGACAGCCCCGCGAGCAGTGGCAGCAGCGGCTTCGGCAAGCCTGGCGTCGCCGGTACCGGCGCGACCCACGACGTCGAGCGCGACAGCACCGGGACGCTCTGGGTCACCGGCTCCGGTGGCGCGTTCGGCTACCGCCTCACCTCCCGGCCCCTGAAGCCGCAGCTCCTCACCGGCACGGGTGCACAAGGCATCGACCCGAAGGTCAACGACTTCATCCTGCACAACTCCCAGCGGGTCAGCCCGAGCACCCTCGCCATCACCGAGGAGGACTACCTCGACAGCAGCTACACCCCGCCGGGACGTTGCCAGGGGCAGGGCAAGTTCCAGACCTGGGACGTCCGCGGCACGAAGCCGCTCCGCCTGCTCAACCAGTGGCAGACCGAGATCACCGGCACGCCCTTCCTGTCCGGCAACAAGGCCCCCGTCACCGCCAACTGCTCCTCGCACTGGTTCACCGTCAGCGGCAACACCGCCGCCGTCGGCTGGTACGAGCAGGGCACCCGACTGCTCGACGTGAGCAACCCCCGCAAGATCAGGCAGGTCGGCTTCTGGTTGCCCCCGAACGCCGTCACCTGGGGCGCGTACTGGATCACGCCCGACATCGTCTACACCGCCGATGTCGGCCGTGGCCTCGACGTCCTCCAGGTCGACCGGTCTGCGACAGCCTCCGTGGCTGCCCCGATCAGGGCTTCCTGGCTCGGGGTGGGTACGCGGACGTCCCTGACCACGCCCACCCGCACCTGGAAGTGGGTCTGCGGCACGGTGCTGGACGGCATGCACCCCTCCAAGCCCTGAGCCCTCCCCGCGAGGCTCAACGGGACAACAGCCGCGTGCCTCGGGGGCCGCGGTCGGTCCGAGAGGAAGACCCGGAGGCTCAGCTCTCGCGGGGCGGCTGCTCCGAGAGGAACCGCTCGAGCTCGGCGCCCAGCTCGTCCGCCGTCGGCAGGTCGGCCTCGGTGATGTCGGTGGCCATCAACGTCTGGCCCCGGCCGCTGACGAAGGCGTCGTACTGCTCCTCGAGCTGGCGGACGACGTCGGCCACCTCGGGGGCACCGGCGACCTGCTCGTCGAGCGCCGCCCGGGTCGCGACCGCGGCCTCGTCGAGGGCGTCGACCGGCAGCTGCAGCGACCCGGCCTTGGCGACCTCGCGGACCAGCTGGGCGGCGGCGGCCGGGTAGGCGGACTGGGCGACGTAGTGCGGGACGTGCACCGCGAAGCCCATCGCCTCGAAGCCGGCCTCACCGAGTCGGTACTCCAGCAGGTGACCAGCGCTCGCCGGGACGTGGACGGTCTCGACCCACGGCTCGTAGCCCTCGACCAGGGACTGCGGCACGCCGTGCGCGATGACGCCGACCGGGCGGGTGTGCGGCAGGCCCATCGGGATCGCGTTGAGGCCGATGCTCCGCGTCACGCCCAGCATCGTGCAGAGCTGCTCGACGGCGAGCGCGAACCGCTCCCACTGGGCATCTGGCTCGGGGCCGGCGAGCATCAGGAAGGCCTTGCCGGTCTCGTCGTGGAGCAGGTGGATCGCCAGCAGGGGCGCGTCGTAGGACTCCCAGTGGTCCTTGGCGAACACCATCACGGGCCGGCGCGCGCGGTAGTCGAAGAGCTGGTCGTGGTCGAAGCGGACCACGACCCGGCCGGGCAGCGTCGCGAGCAGGTGGTCAGCGGCGAGCTTGCGAGCACCGCCGGCGTCGATGAAGCCGTCCAGGGCCTGCACGAGCACCGCACCGGTCAGGTCCGGGCGGTCAGGATCGAGCTCGTACAGATCTGCCGGGTCGAGCTTGCGCATGGGCACCATCCTTTCACCTGACAACGCTCGGGGCGCACCCGCGCCTTCCCTCGGGCAAGATGGCCCCATGAGCGAAGAGACCCTCGAACGCGCCCTCGTCGTCGTGGCGCACCCGGACGACGTCGACTTCGGGGCGGCCGGGACCGTCGCGACCTGGACCGAAGCGGGGATCGAGGTCACGTACTGCATCTGCACCGACGGCGATGCCGGCGGCTTCGACCCGGCGGTGCCGCGGGACCAGATCGGCGGGATCCGGCAAGCGGAGCAGCGGGCGGCCGCCAAGCAGGTCGGCGTCGAGGACGTCGTGTTCCTCGGCTACCCGGACGGAGCCCTGGTCGCGTCGATGGACCTGCGGCGCGACCTCAGCCGGGTCATCAGGCAGGTACGCCCGCAGCGGCTGGTCATGCAGAGCCCCGAGATCAACTGGGAGCGGATCGCCGCCTCCCACCCCGACCACCGGGCGGCCGGCGAGGCGACGTTGTGCGCGGTCTACCCGGACGCACGCAACCCCTGCACGCACACCACACTCCTGCAGGACGAGGGCCTGGACGCCTGGACCGTGCACGACGTCTGGGTGATGGCCACCGGCGAAGGTGCGAACCGCTGGGTCGACGTCACGGACGTCTTCGACCGCAAGGTCGCGGCACTGGTGGCGCACGAGAGCCAGACCGGTCACATGCCCGACCTCGAAGGGATGCTGAAGGGCTGGCTCGGGGCCAACGCCGTCCGCGGTGGCCTTGCCGACGACCGGCTCGCTGAGTCGTTCCGGGTGATCAGCGTCCCCTAGCTCGGGAAGGAGCACCTCGGATGCGATACGTCAGAGGACCAGGCCCGCGATGTGCTGCGCCGTTGCCGCTGGCCTCGTCGGAGCCGGTGCTGGATCAGCAGCGGACTCGCGGGCGAGTCGGCTGTCCTTCCATCAGTCGGTACGGGCGAGTGCTGGGTGAGCAGCGAAACGCGCGGCGTGTTGCCTGTCGACCCAACAGTCGGTCTTGGCTGATCCGGATAGCGCGGACGATGCCCGTCGTCAAACGGCATGGACGTACTCCTTGCCGGGCCAGTCGGTTCCGGGCGGGCTGACGTCGTCCATCCAGGGGCGAACGATGAGGTGAGCGCCGTCTGCCCAAAGCAGGGATCTCAGGGCTCGCTGGGTATCCCTCAGGGAATCGGAGACTGCATCAAAGCGCTCGGTGAGGGTCCGGATGTCACCGTCCGGCTCAAGCACGTGGACACGAAGGTAGGCGTCAGCCGATGGCGAGGAACATGTGCCACCCATCTCGTTCAGCAGACCCTAAGAGGGCACGCCCTTGCCGTGCCGAGCGCCCGAGGTCTGCCGCAGGTAGACCACATCGACCCGGCTTCCGTCGCTGCCGGTCGCGGGCCCGTCGCTGGCGATCACGACGTGCGCCGTGCCGTCCGGACCCACGGCGTTCCAGATGTAGTCGAGCAGGTTGCGGTCGTCCCCGAACCCTGGCAGCCCGCAGGTGATGCCGCTGAAGCAGATGTCCGAGGTGTGGATCGCCTTGGCCAGCGGCCGGGTGCGCTCAACCGTGGGGTGGGCGGAGTCAGCGGAGGTGACGCGGCTGATCTCGACGTACCAGCTCTGCTTGGTGGACGGGTCGGTGTTGCTGCCGCGCAGCGTCACCAGCGACAGCACCCCACGGTCACCGCCGGCGATGCTGCCGTAGACGTTGGTCGCACCCGGTCGGCCGAGGTCCACGAGCTTCGACCAGGTGACCCCGCCGTTCTTGCTGTACGACAGCCACGCAGACTCGTGCCCTGCGTGCAGGCCGTTGCCCAGGGCGTACAGCGTGCCCGCGTTGTCGTAGCTGAGCCAGTTGAACCCGTCGATGAAGGCGTCCCCCGCCCCACCGAGGTAGACCGGGTGGCTCAGGAAGCCGCCGTCCTCCTGCCGGGTCGCGACGTAGAGCCGGGTCGGGTTGCCCAAGGGCGCGGAGGGGCCGTAGGCCGCAGCCGAGTCGATGCCGTAGAGCACGCTGAGCCGGCCTGAGCGCGGGTCGACCGCGACGTGGTCGACGTAGGCGTTCTGGTTCGTGACGAACGCGTCGACCGGGGTCGGCGTGGTGCCACCCAGCTCCGCCGGAACCGCACCCGTGCCGTACAGCGGAGTGCCGCTGCCGAAGGTGGCGCCGCCGTCGGCGGAGACGTAGGCGTAGGGCACGGCGTCGAAGCCCTTGGCGATCACGAAGACCTGGTTCCGGTAGTGCTCCACCCAGGGCCGGTCGTAGACATCGGAGTGGATGACCGAGGTCTTCCAGGTCGTGCCACGGTCGGCGCTGCGGTGCACGAAGATGCCCGAGGTCAGGGACAGGTCCACCGCGATGACGTGGGTGTTGTCGAGCCAGCGCAGGTCGTAGTCACCCCCGCCGGTGTCGCTGTAGATGCCCTTGAGGGGGCTGAAGTGCCTGCCGCCGTCGAGCGAGCGGAAGAGCGCAGCAGGCTGACCGCTCGCCCCGTTGAGCCCGTCGACCAGGACCGTCTCCCCGTCCGGCGACACGGCGACGTTGGGCTCGCCACCGGCCTTGGACAGCACCGTGGTGGTAAAGACCAGCGGGGCGGTGGAGGCCTGCGAGACCAGGGGCAGCAAGGACCCCACGGCGAGGGCGGCGGTGGCGAGGGCGAGGCGGCGGCGCATCCCGAAGAGTTCGACCCCGGGGCGCTGATCCCTGCCGCTGATCCGGCCCTAGCGCTCGTGCACGCCCTCCCGGCCGCCGAACCGGGTCTGCGAGGAGGCCACCAGCGAGAGCACCGCCGGGCCCGCCCAGGCCAGCAGCACCGCCGGGAGCAGCAGCAGGTGGGTGTGCCGTCCGGCAAAGGCCAGGAGCAGCGACACGGCGGCCACCAACAGGCAGCCCGCACCGACTCGGAACGTGCTGAAGCCCCGGCGCTCGCCCATGTCCACCGCGAGCACGAAGGGCACGACGTACAGCCCCACCAGGACCGCACAGCCGAGCGCAGCCAGCACCACCACGACGGCCACGGTCTGGATCACAGCGGCAGGCCCACGTCGAAGACCGTCGAGACGACCAGCCCCAGCACCAGGAGCGCCCCGGCCCGCGAAGTGTGCACGAAGCAGATCGCGGCGAACCACAGCGGCCACACCGGGAAGCCCTTCGGCGGCTCGGCCGGCTTCGGGGACCGCAGCGCCCGCGTCACCTTCCACGCCGTCGGCAGGTAG
>JBKJVH010000031.1:0-31925 GCA_046590985.1 Mycobacteriales bacterium | reverse complement strand
TAGGTCCTCAGATGCAGGTCGGTGAGGAGATCCGGAGCTTCAAGGTCCGGGCGGGCCGTCTCGGTCCGGCTTCGCAGGACGCGCGGGAACGGCTCTGGCCGGTGTACGGGGTGACTCCCCCGTACACCGGCCTCGTTCGTGGGCGGCCGCTGGTGCTGGAGATCGGCTCCGGCATGGGCGAGGCCACCGCCGCGATGGCCCGCGCCACCACGGCGGTCGACGTGCTGGCGGTCGAGGTGCACCCCGCGGGCGTGGCCGCGTTGCTGCGCCGGATCGAGGAGCACGGGCTCGACAACGTCCGGGTCGCGCAGGACGACGCCGTCACAGTGCTGCAGGCCCTCCCGGTGGCGAGCCTGACCGAGGTGCGGCTGTTCTTCCCCGACCCGTGGCCCAAGGCCAAGCACGCCAAGCGCCGGTTCCTGCGGCCGTCGTTCGCGGCGCTGGTCGCCACCCGGCTGCAGCCCGGCGCCCGGCTGCACCTGGCGACGGACTCCCTCGGCTACGTCGAGCACGCCTGCGACGTGCTGGCGCGGTGGTCGCTGGAGGTCGTGCCGCGTCCGGAGCACCGGCCGGTGACCCGCTTCGAGCAGCAGGCGCTGGACGCCCGCCGGCCGGTCACGGACCTGTACGCCGTCCCAACCCGAGGCTGACGACGGTGCACGCCAGCGCCGCGGCTGCGGTGACGTGCCAGGCGTCGTGGAAGGCGCCCAGGACGTGAGCCGGCGATGGTGAGCCCAGCACGGCCACCAGCACCGCGACGCCGATGACGGCCCCGAGCTGACGGGCCATCGCACTGACCGCCGCGCCGACCCCGAACTGCTCCGGCGGCAGGCTCTGTGACGACGCCGCGCCGAGGGTGCTGAACGCGGCGCCGATCGAGATACCGGCGAAGAAGGCAGCCGGCAGGAAGTGCGTGAGGTAGTCGGGGTGCAGCCCGGTCGCGCCGGCCAGCCAGAGCGAGGCCACCACGAAGGAGGCCGCCCCCGGGACGACCACGACGCGGTAGCCGTACCGGTCGGCGAGCCGACCCGCGAACGGCGCGACCGCGGCCGCGACCAAAGGGCTGGGCAGGATCGCGACGGCAGTCCGCAGGATCGAGTAGTGCCAGACCCCGTTGAGGAACAGCACGTTGCACAGGATCTGGCCGTAGAAGGCGATCCCGAACAGCAGCGTGCCGGCGGTGGCGACGCTGAAGGAACGCACGGCGAAGAGCCGGACCGGCAGCGCCGGGTGCGGGTGGCGAAGTCCTCGGCGGACCAGCAGCGGGAGCAGCAGGGTCGCGCCGGCGAAGCAGCCGAGGGTGCGCGCGCTCGTCCAGCCCCACGCCTCGCCCTGCACGAGGGCCAACGAGAGCAGGCCGAACGCGACCGACACGAGCCCCACGCCCACCAGGTCCGGGCGACCGCCGGTGGCGGTGCCCTTGGACTCCACCAGCAGGGTGCGGCCGTACCAGTACGCCACCGCGCAGAACGGCAGGTTGACGTAGAACACCCAGCGCCACCCGGGGCCTTCGATGAGCAGCGCGCCGAGCGACGGCCCGGTGGCCGCAGCGACCGCTCCCACCGCACCCCAGAGCCCGACAGCGGTCGCCCGTTTGGCGATCGGGAACTCCGGCAGCAGCAGGGCCAGCGACGCCGGCACCAGCAGCGCGCCGCCGACGGCCTGGATCGCGCGGGCGGCCACCAGGGTGGGCACGTTCGGGGCGATGCCGCACAGGGCGCTCGCACCGGCGAACACCACGAGCCCGGCCAGGAAGACCTTCTTGCGGCCGCGGTCGTCGGCGAGCCCGCCGGCCGTGACGAGCAGCGCGCCGAACACCACGGCGTACGCGTTGAGGACCCAGGACAGCCCGCTGCGCGTCACGGTCGGGAAGCTCGCGCTGATCGCGGGGAAGGCGATGTTGACGATGGTCGCGTCGAGGAACACGACGTAGACGGCGGCCGCGGACACCGCGAGCACCTTCCAGGCATGCGCCGGGATCTGCTCGGCAGGAGCTTCAGGGGTGACGACATCGGTGATGAGAACGTGTATAACAGTGTTATGACAGTGTTGTCCAGCAGAATGACGCGCATGACCCCAGCCGTCGAGGACAGCGGCGACCGTCGGCGCCAGGTGCTGGAGGCGGCGGCGCGGGTGCTCGCCGAGGACGGCCCGCACGGGCTGTCGCTCCGCCGGATCGCGGCGGCCGCCGGAGGGTCGACCCAGGTCGTGTACACGCTGTTCGGCGGCAAGCCCGGCCTCGCGGATGCGCTCTACAGCGAGGGCTTCCGACGGCTCGCGGCGGCCTTGCAGCACGGGCTGGAGCTGGCGCCACCGGCCGGCGATCCCGAGCGGCTGCTGGCCATCGGCCGGTCCTACCGCGCCTTCGCCCAGGCCGAGCCGGCGTTCTTCGCCGTGATGTTCGGCCGCGCCATCGCGGACTTCACGCCGAGCCGCGCCACGCGAGGCTTCGGCAAGGACTGCACGTTCGGGCTGGTGACCCTGGAGGTGCAGGCCTGCCTGGACGCCGGCACCCTGGTCGGGGCCCCCGCCGAGGAGCTGGCGCGGCTGTGCTGGGTCAACGCCCACGGCCTCGCGTCGCTGGAGGTCACCGGGATGCTCGGCGGTGACGAGGCGTTCGTGGAGCACGCGCTCCGCACTCCGCTGCTGGCGTACCACCCCTGACCCGGGGACCTCACCCGTACGCTCCGGCGGCGCGGGCCCGCGGCGGTGCTGGACGAGCTCGACAGCGTGCGTGCGGAGGCTCGGGTGCGATAGGAAGGTGCCATGACCGAGAACCCGCGCCAGAACGTCAGCTTCCCGAGCAACGGCACCACCGCGCACGGCTACCTGGCGACCCCGCCGTCCGGTTCCGGCCCGGGCGTGATCGTCATCCAGGAGTGGTGGGGCCTCACCGACCACATCGCCTCGATCGCGGACCGGCTCGCGGCTGAGGGCTTCGTGGCGCTGGCGCCCGACCTGTTCGGCGGCGCCACCACCCACGACGCCGACGAGGCCGGTGCGCTCATGATGGCACTCCCCGTCGACCAGGCCGCTCGCGACCTGGCCGGTGCCGTCGACTACCTGCTCGCGCTGCCGGCGGTGACGTCCTCCAAGGTCGGCGCGATCGGGTTCTGCATGGGCGGTGGCTTCGTGCTCCGACTGGCGGCGCAGCAGGGCGACAAGATCGGCGCCGCGGTCCCGTTCTACGGCGTCGGACCGGGTGTGCCTGCCTCCTACGCCGGGCTGACGGCCGCGGTGCAGGGGCACTACGCGGAGCAGGACGGTTTCTACCCCGTCGAGCAGGCGCGCGCGCAGGAGCAGCAGGTCGCAGCCGAGTCAGAAGCGCCGGTCGAGTTCTGCTACTACGACGCCGGGCACGCGTTCCACAACGACGAGAACCTGGCCGGCACCTACGACGCCGAGAACGCCGCGCTGGCCTGGGGCCGCGCGGTGACGTTCCTCCGCGCAAGCCTTTAGTCCTCCGCGCGCACCCAGGCGGTCGTCGGCTTCTTCGCCGGGGCGGCCTCGGGTTCGACGGCCACGGGAGCGGGCTCCGCGCTGACGCCGGCCTGGGAGAGCCACTGCTGCTGGGTCTCGAGCTGCGCCTGGAGGTCCCCCGTCGGCCGGCCGGCCGCCTCGGCGAGCGCCAGCTTCTTCTCGAGGTCGGCGACCTTCTCGCGGAGCCGTACGACGAAGGGCGACTCGGTCGTCTTCACGTGCGAGACGTCCGCAGTCGACCGGAACTTGTCCTCGACGGCGGCGAACCGGTCCTCGAAGGACTTCATGACCTCGCGGGGGACCTTGCCCGCGGCGTCCCACTTCTCCTGCAGGACCCGGAGCCGGGACTTGCCGCCCGGCACCTCGAGCGCCTCGGCCTCGGCGAGGATCTCCTCCTTGACCTTCTGGTTGCCGGCGAACTCCTGGTCCTTCTCGGCGAAGGAGGAGTTCCGGGCCTGGAAGAACGTGTCCTGAGCGGCCTTGAAGGCGTTCCACAGCGTGTCCTCGACCTCCCGCGGCGCGCGGCCGGCGGCCTTCCAGTCGGCCATGAGCTGCTTGAAGCGCTCGGCCGTGCCCTTCCAGTCGGTGGAGTCCGCGAGCTTCTCGGCGTCCTTCAGGAGCTTCTCCTTGCGCTCCTGGCTGACGGTTCGCTGCTGCTCGAGGGCCCCGAAGTGGGCAGTCCGGCGCTCGTTGAAGCGCTCCCGGCTGGCCGCAACCCGCTCCCAGAGCGCGTCGGCGGACTTCTTGTCGACGCCGGTGATGCGCTTCCAGTCCTGCCCGAGGGTGCGCAGCCGCTCCCCGGCGTCCTTCCAGGAGGAGGAGACCGCGAGCTTCTCGGCCTCCTCCGCGAGGGCGGCGAGCTTGCCGACGTTCTCCTCCTTGGCGGCGGCCCGCTGGGCCTTGTGCTCCTCCACGGCCGACGCGGTCTTCTCGAGCAGCGCGTCGACGCGGCGGCCGAGGGCGTCGAGGTCCCCGACGGCGGCTGCGGTGGGCAGTCCCTCCTTCAACCGCTCCGCGCTGGTGGCGACCTGGCGCGGGTCCCCGGCACCGCTGCGGAGGCGCTGCTCGAGGAGCGTCACCTCCGTCGCGAGCTGCTCGAAGCGACGCACGAAGTGCGCCAGCCCCTGGTCCGGCGTGCCGGCGTGCCAGGAGCCCACGGCCCGCTCGCCCTCGGCGGTCTTCACGAAGACCGTGCCGTCGTCGGTGACCCGACCCCACTCGCTCATGCTCGTCCTCTTGGTTGGCCCTGCGGCTGGTATGCGGCACCAGTCTCGCGCATTCCGACGCGGCGATGCGCCCGACCCCGCTCGGCACCCCCGAGATGGTCCGGAAAAGCCATGTCGCCAGCAGCGCGATGCCCGAGGATGGTGGTGTGTCGCCTCCTCCCGCGCCGCGCCTGACCGCGGTGTCGAGCCCTTCCACCCAGGACGACCGCGCTGCGCCAGACCGCCTGAGCAAGACAAGCGTCACCGAAAGGTGACCCGTTGAACATGCAACTTCCTCGCGCCCCCACGCGTCGTCAGGGAGACTGGGGGCAGCAGCGACGGACTCTGACCCCTCCGCCGCACGAGGAGACCACCATCATGAGCCCGTCCACCACCCCCAGGCTGACTGTCGGCCTGCTGGTCGGCGCCGTTGCGCTCGGCGGTGGGGTCGGCCTGGCCGTCAACCACCAGCCCGGCAGCGGGCGCCCCGTCCGGGCCGCCGACAGCACGCCGGTGGCGTCGCCGGTGGTGAGCACCGTCGGGCTCGCGGGCGGGGTCGTCCCCTGGTACCACCCGCTCATCGTCAACGTCACCGACGGCACGCTGAAGGCCGTGCAGGCGACCGACCCGGATGGCAAGCCGCTCGACGGCGACCTGACGGCGACCGGCTGGCACTCCGCGCACCAGCTGCTGCCCTCCTCGACGTACCGGTTCACCGCGACAGTCATCGACACGGCGGGCAAGAGCAGCAAGGTGTCGCTCACGACCGCCACCAGCAAGCCCTCGACGACGCTGCACACGGCGCTCAGCCCCGGTGACGGCAAGGTCGTGGGTGTCGGCATGACCGTGATCGCGACCCTGGACCGGCCGGTCACGGCCGCCGCTGACCGCGCACTGGTCGTGGCGCGCCTCACGGTCACGACCACGCCCAGCGTCGCGGGCGGCTGGCGCTGGATGTCCCCGACCGAGTTGCACTACCGCGGCCCGGCGTACTGGAAGGCGGGCACGGCCATCCGGGCGCGCGCCGACTTCACCCGGCTGCACCTGTCGGACGGCACCTGGGGCGAGGGCGTCCGGGACACCGCCTACACGATCGGGTCGGCCGTCATCAGCACGGTCGACGTGACCAAGCACGTCATGACCACCACCGTGGACGGCAAGCTCGTCCGCACCGTGAAGGTCAGCACCGGTCGGGACAAGTACCCGACCAAGGGTGGCGTCCACCTGGTGCTGGAGAAGACCAAGCTGAAGATCATGGACTCCTCCACCGTCGGGATCCCCCGGAACGGGCCGGGCGGCTACTACGAGAAGGTCCCGGACAGCGTCCGGATCTCCTACAGCGGCGAGTTCGTGCACTCCGCCGGCTGGAGCGTCCGCGACCAGGGCGTCCGCAACGTCAGCCACGGCTGCGTGAACGTCTCCCCCACGGACGCAGCGTGGTTCTTCGGCCTGGCCAAGCGCGGCGATGTCGTGAACGTCATCCACGCCGCCGTCGGCCCACGGCTGAGCGACCCGGGTACCTCGGACTGGAACATCCCCTTCGCTTCCTGGGCCAACTAGCCTCCCCGGCATGGAGGTCGTCCTTGCCGTGCTCGGGGGCGGCGTCGTCCTGATCACCTGGATGTCGGTGATCCGGACGCTCGTCGTGCCACGTCGCCGACGCGATCGCGTCACGCTGCTCCTGGACCACCTGGTCGACAAGACCTACAAGACCCTCACCAAGCGCGTCCGGGACTACCCGACCCGCGATGAGCGGCTCGCCTCGCAGGCAGCCACCACCATCCTGTGCCAGCTCGGCCTTTGGCTGTCGTTGCTGTACGTCGGCTTCGCGTTCTTGCTCTGGCCGTTCCACGACCTCGCCCTGAGCCAGGCCTTCGCCCAGTCCGGCTCCTCCTTGTTCACCCTCGGCTACGCCGGGCCCGACGGCGTATCCCTCACACTCCTCGACTACCTCGCCGCCGCCAGCGGACTCGTCGTGGTGGCCTTGCAGATCGGCTACCTGCCGACGCTGTACGCGGCGTTCAACCGACGCGAGACCGAAGTGACCCTGCTGTCGAGCCGGGCCGGTACGCCGGCCTGGGGTCCGGAGATCTTGGCCCGCACCCGCTTCGGGTTCGGCGTCGAGGACGACGGCGCCGTGATGGACGAGTTCTACCTTCAGTGGGAGCGCTGGGCCGCCGACCTGTCCGAGAGTCACACGAACTACCCGGTGCTGACCCGCTTCCGGTCGCCCACTCAGCTCGGGTCGTGGCTGGTCGGGCTGGTCGCCGTGCTCGACTCCGCCGCGCTCTGGATGGCGTTGGCTCCCGGCCAGGCTCCCGTCGTCCAGGCCCGCCTCTGCCTCCGCATGGGTTTCCTCGCGCTGCGGTCGATCGCCGAGACCGTCGGCCTCGAGGTGGACCACGACCCGCACCCGGACACCGAGCTCGCGCTGACCTACGAGGACTACCTCACCGGCGTGGCCCGGATCTCCTCCACGACCTTCCGCATGGAGCGGACGCCCGAGGAGGCCTGGCCGGACTTCCGCGGCTGGCGGGTCAACTACGAGGCGGTCGCCTACGCCCTCATGGACCGCCTCGACGCCGTGCCGGGGCCATGGACCGGGCCGCGCTCCACCGGTGACGCCGCGGTGGAGCCGGTGCGGCCGCAGAACCGGATGCCGACGCCCTGGTCACCAACCTCGTAAGGGCATCCCCGAGACGCCCGTCGCGGTCTTCACCGCCAGCACCTGGTGCAGTTGGATGTTGTTGTTCTCGAAGCCGATCCGGCTGCCGGCGAGGTAGAGCGCCCAGACGCGGGCGGTGCCTGGGCCCACCGTGGCGACGGCCTCGTCCCAGTGCGCGTCCAGGTTGTCGCACCACGCCTGACAGGTGCGCCCGTAGTGCTCGCGGAGGTTCTCGGAGTGCCGGACCTCCAACCCGGCCCGCTGCAGCACGCCGACGATCCGGCCGACCCCGGGCAGCTCGCCGTCCGGGAAGACGTAGCGCGGGATGAAGCCGCGCTTGCTGATCGGCGGGGCGTCATCGTTCGGCTTGGTGATGCAGTGGTTCAGCAGCCGGCCCTGTGGCAGCAGCTTGTCGCTGAGGAAGCGCGCATAGCCGGCGAGCTGGCCCATCCCGATGTGCTCGGTCAGCCCGATGGAGCTGATGGCGTGGAAACCGGTGTCGAGGACGTCGCGGTAGTCCGAGAAGCGGATGTCCACCAGGTCCGACAGGCCGCGGTCGGCGGCGGTCTTGCGCCCCCACTCGGCCTGCTGGCGGGACAGCGTCGCCGCCACCACCTCCACGCCGTAGTGCTCCGCGGCGTGCATGGCCATGCCACCCCAGCCGCAGCCGACGTCGAGCAGCCGCATCCCCGGCTGCAGCCCCAGCTTCTGGCAGACCAGGTCGAACTTGGCGAACTGCGCCTCCTCCAGGGTCGCGTCCGCCGTGGGGTACACCGCGCAGGTGTAGGCCATCGACGGCCCCAGCACCCACGCGTAGAAGTCGTTGGACACGTCGTAGTGGTGGGCGATGGCGAGCGCGTCGCGGCCCTTCGTGTGCCGCCTGAGCCCGGCGATGTAGCGCTTCGCGCCGACCTCCTGCGGCGGCGGCTCGACCCAGTGCATGGCCTCCAGCCCGAGCGAGCGCAGCACCTGCAGGCGCTCCGGCCAGGACAGGTCCGCGATCTTGGTGCGGGTCAGCGCCCGCAGCAGCGTGTAGTGGTCGGGGGCGTCCATGTCGAGCTCGCCGCTGACGTAGGCCCGCGCCAGGCCGAGCTCGCCGGGCGCGGAGACCAGGTGCGACAGCGCCCGTGCGGACTGGACGCGGAACACCACGTCCGCGTCGGCGGGGCCCGCCATGGAGCCGTCATAGGCCTCGACACGGGTCTCGGGCGGCAGCACCGAGGCGAGTGCCTGCGCAACAGGAAGACGGGACATGGGTTCCTCCGCTAGCGGCGGTTCACGCACTTGTCGTACAGGTCGAGCAGGCGGCCGTCGGGGTCGTAGGCCTTCTTGAGCACCTGGTAGGCGGGCCCGTTGTAGAGCCGCCAGAAGTGCTCCCGCTCGTAGAAGCTCGTGCTGTACAGCGACTTGCGCCCGCCGAGGTCGTCCACGAGCGCCTCGATGAGCCGGTTGTGGGTGGCCGGGTCCTCGCCGGGGGCCAGGGCGACCGAGGACCAGAAGCCCACGTTGACATAGAGCACCGAGGGGTCCAGGACATACAGGTCCCACACATCTGCCTCGGTTCGCTGTTGGAGGGGGCAGAACCAGACCGGTTCGATCGGGACCTCGCGGGCGAACACGTCCATGAACTCCGCGAGGCGGTCGATCGGCACCTCGACGTCCTGCACGACCTCCTCGCGGTCCGGCAGCCCCTTGCGCCTGTCCCACCGCGCCTTCCAGCGGTGCCGCTGCTCGAAGGCCACGAGCCTCCACCAGATGTCGGACCGCAGGTAGCGGCGCGGGATCCACCGGCGCACGGCCGCGTTCTGGACCCCGAAGGCCCGGCTGCACCAGAACCAGTCGGTGTCCCAGCGCCACAGGTAGTCCCGGATCGTCAGCCAGTCCTCCGTACGGGCCCGGATCGACCGGTAGTAGATCGCCGCGCCGGTGTAGTCGCTGAGCAGCGGGGCCCGGTCCGCCCAGGTGCCGAGCGTCACGTAGACCTCCGAGGGGGAGAACCAGGTGCCGTCGCAGAAGTCGGCCTGGTGGTCGCGCATCACCGTGACCGCCTCAGCGACGGAGCCGCAGCGGACGTGCTGCAGGTGCACGTACCGGTGGGTGGGCTCGAGCTCGATCCGGAGCCGGAGGGCGTACCCGAGCGTGCCGTAGGAGTTGGGGAAGCCGTGGAACAGGTCGCTGTTCTGCGTCCGCGAGCAGGTGACGACGTCGCCGGCGCCGGTGAGGACGTCCATCTCGATCACCGACTCGTGCGGCACGCCGTTGCGGAAGCTGGAGCTCTCGATCCCGAGGCCGGTGACCGCTCCGCCGAGGGTGATCGTCTTGAGCTGCGGCACGACCAGCGGCATCTGGCCGGTCGGGAGGGTGGCGTCGACGAGGTGCTCATACGTCGTCATGCCCAGGACGTCCGCAAAGCCGTCCCCGACCTCGAGCACGCCGCTGAAGGAGGCCACGTCGAGCCGCTGGGCGGGGCCGGTGCGACTGCGGAACAGGTTCGAGGTCTTCTTCCCGAGCCGGATCGGTGCACCGGCGGGCATCGCCGCCAGCTGCCCTCGCAGCGTGGCGACGGCGGCGAGGTAGTCGGCGCGCGTGGGCACGGGCTGACAGTAACCCGCGAAGATCTCTGGCAGATTGCCTCGGCATGACGACACCCCGCTTCGAGGCCGTGACGATCGACTGCCGGGACAGCCATGCGCTGGCGACGTTCTGGTGCGCGCTGCTCGGCACGACCGTCCGCGGCGAGCTTGACCAGTACCTCGGGTTGCACCCGATCGCGCCCGGCCACCCCCGGCTGGTGTTCCAGCAGGTCTCCGAGCCGGCTCCCGGCAGGTCCCGGCTGCACCTGGACCTGGAGTCGCACGACGTCGCCGCCGACGTGGCACGGGCGATCGGGCTGGGGGCCACCGTCGTGGCGGAGGTGGAGCAGTTCGGGGTGACCTGGCAGACGCTCGCTGATCCAGAAGGAAACCTGTTCTGCGTCGTGCCGTCCGAGGTGGGGTAGCGAGGTGACACACTGTTGCCCGTGGACGACGACGTGAGCATCGAAGAGGCCTCCGTCGAGCTCGGCATGTCCCCGACGGCGGTGATCCACCTGCTCGAGAACGGCCGGCTCCCGTCCCACCTGAGCGCAGACGGCAGGCGACGCCGGATCCTCAAGATGGACCTCGAGATCCACCGCGAGGTCCGGTTCAACGTCCGCCAGAAGCGGGTGCAGGAGGAACGCGCCCGCCGCTGGGCCGAGCCCGAGCAGGACCTGGACAGCCTCACCGGCTGACAGACCCGGCACGTAGCGTCGCTGGGGTGCGTACCGAAGCCGAACGTGTCCTGCAGGCCCTCGCCGGGCCGGGTGCTGTGCTGCGCGAGGACCAGTGGACGGCGATCTCCGCGCTGGTCGAGGGTCGCCGGCGGGCGCTGGTCGTGCAGCGCACCGGCTGGGGGAAGTCGGCGGTCTACTTCGTGGCGACGGCGCTGCTGCGCGCTCGCGGGGCCGGCCCGACCGTCATCGTCAGCCCGCTGCTGGCGCTCATGCGCAACCAGGTGGCCGCCGCCCAGCGGGCCGGCATCACGGCCGTCACGGTCAACTCCAGCAACCTCGAGCAGTGGCAGGAGGTCTACGCGACGATCGCCGGCGGCCAGGCCGACGTGCTGCTGGTCAGCCCCGAGCGGCTGAACAACCCCGGCTTCCGCGACGAGGTGCTCCCGCAGCTGGCCGCCACCGCCGGCCTGGTCGTCATCGACGAGGCGCACTGCATCAGCGACTGGGGGCACGACTTCCGCCCCGACTACCGGCGCATCAGGACGTTGCTGACCGAGCTGCCCGCCGGGGTGCCGGTGCTCGCCACCACCGCGACCGCCAACGCCCGCGTGGTGGCCGACGTCGCCTCCCAGCTCGGCGAGGACACCTTGGTGCTCCGCGGCGGGCTCGAGCGCGAGTCGCTGCACCTGGCGGTCGCGGTGCTCCCCGACGCCGCGCACCGGCTGGCCTGGCTGGCGGACTGGCTGCGCACCGCGCCGGGCAGCGGCATCGTCTACACGCTCACGGTCGCCGCCACCGAGGAGGTGGCCGGCTTCCTGCGGTCGCAGGGGCTCAGCGCCGCGTCCTACAGCGGGAAGACCGACGACGCGGAACGGCTGCGGGCGGAGGAGGACCTGCTGGCGAACCGCATCAAGGTGCTCGTCGCGACCAGCGCCCTCGGCATGGGGTTCGACAAGCCCGACCTCGGCTTCGTGGTGCACCTGGGCGCACCGGCCTCCCCCATCGCCTACTACCAGCAGGTCGGCCGCGCCGGCCGCGGGGTCGACCGCGCGGAGGTCGTGCTGCTCCCCGGCCGCGAGGACGAGGCGATCTGGGCCTACTTCGGCTCACTCGGCTTCCCTCCCGAGGACCAGGTACGCACCGTGCTCAGCGCCCTGTCCGGCACCAAGCTGTCCACCGCGGCGCTGGAGCCCCGGGTCGAGCTCCGCCGTACCCGCCTGGAGACGATGCTCAAGGTGCTCGACGTGGACGGTGCGGTGCGCAAGGTCCAGGGCGGCTGGATCGCGACCGGCCAGCCGTGGAGCTACGACGCCGCGCGGTACGCCCAGGTCGCCGCCGACCGGGCCGCCGAGCAGCAAGCCATGCGCGACTACGTGAGCACCGACGGCTGCCGGATGGAGTTCCTGCGCCGGCAGCTGGACGACCCGGGCGCGGCCCCGTGCGGCCGGTGCGACCGGTGCCTCCGATCGCCACTGCCGACGGAGGTCTCGCACGCCTCGCTGGACGCCGCCCGGGCAGCGCTCGGCCGGCCCGGTGTGGTGCTCGAGCCCCGGGCGCAGTGGCCGACCGCGGTCAAGGCCGAGCTCGGGGTGTCCGGCACCATCGCCGTCGGCGAGCGCGCGGCGGCCGGCCGGGCGCTGGGCCGGCTGTCCGACATCGGCTGGGGCAGCCGGCTCCGGGCGCTGTTCGCCGAGCCGGACGGGCCGCTGCCGGCCGACGTGCTGAAGGCCGTCGTGACGGTGCTCGCCGGCTGGGGCTGGGAGCAGCGCCCGACCACCGTGGTAGCGCTGCCCTCGACCTCCCGGCCGCTGCTGGTCGCCTCACTCGCCGCACAGCTCGCTGAGGTAGGACGACTCCAGCTCGCCGGCACCCTGGAGCGGGTGCACGGCACGCAGGGCGGCCGGTCCAACAGCGCCCAGCGCCTCCGGGCCGTCAGCGGGGCGTTCGCCGTGCCGACCGGCTGGTCGTTCGACGGCACGCCCGTACTGCTGGTCGATGACCGGAGCGACACCGGCTGGACCCTGACGGAGGCGACCCGGGTGCTGCGACGCGCCGGCGCCGGTGCCGTGCTGCCCCTGGTCCTCGCCGTCGACGCTTGAGCGGTAGGTTCTGGCCATGGCTGGCACGAGCAAGACCAAGAAGAAGAGCGACGCACCGATGATCATCGGTGCGCTCGTGGGCATCGCGGTGTACGCCGCAGCGACCTACGTCGTCGTCGAGGTTGCGGGCGGCACGGAGGTCCAGACCGGCGACAGCAACACCCCCAACGGCGTCACCGTGGGTCCGCCCAGCTTCAAGTGATCGACCTGAGCGCCTGGCGCGGCAAGACGGTCATCATCACCGGAGGCAACTCCGGCATCGGCCTGGAGGCCGGGAAGGCCCTGCACGCCGCCGGTGCCGACGTGGTGCTGGCGTGCCGCGACCTGGCCCGCGCGAGCGCGGTGGCCGACGGGATGACCGTGCGGCACCTGGACCTCGCCGACCTGGACAGCGTCGCGACCTTCGCGGCGGAGACCACGAAGGTTGACGCGCTGGTCTGCAACGCCGGCATCATGGGCGGTCCGCTGCTCGGCACCGTCCAGGGCCACGAGCGCCAGATGGGCACCAACCACCTCGGCCACGCGGCCCTCATCGCAGGGGTGTTCCCGCTGCTCGAGCAGGCCCACGGCCGGATCGTGCTGATCAGCAGCATCGCCGCGCGCGGCGGCAAGCTGAACGCCTCGATCGGGGTGGACGACCTGGTGAGCCCGCCGGGCTATCTGTCCGGGCCGGTCTACGCCAACACCAAGCAAGCCAACCTGCTGTTCGCCCAGGAGCTGCACCGCCGGGTCGGGGACCGGGTCGCGGTCGTCGCCGCCCACCCCGGGGTGAGCTGGACCAACCTGTTCGTCCGACAGCTCCAGGAGGAGGGCAAGGGCTGGGCGGTGCCGCCGCTGCGCCTGGTGTCGCCGCTGGTGTTCCAGTCCGCCAAGGCCGGTGCCCAGCCGACCCTGCGCGCTCTCGGAGAGCCGAGCGGCTCCTTCGTCGGCCCCAAGCGCTTCAACCAGTTCCGCGGCCCGGCCGAGCTGCTGCAGGTGTACACGACCGGCAGCGACCCGGCGGTGGCCTCCCGGCTGTGGGACGTCACCGAAGAGGTCCTCGGCCTCCCGCTGCCCCGCTAAGGTCGCGGTCCTTCGGTGACGAAGCCACCACGATGAGGCGTGTCTCCCGCCGCACCGTGGCCCGGCTGCCGTGGCTGCTGGTCGTGTTGGCCCTCGTGGTCGGCGTCAGCGGGGCGGTGTCCGCCCAGGACCACCGCGTCACCCGCCACCGGGCGGCACCCCCGGCCGCGGTGGCCTTCCCGACCGCCACGCCGACGCCCGCCATCCGGGTGGCCGCCCTCACGCACCGCGTCCCACCGCACCTGCTGATCGTGAGCACCCACCCGCTGACCCCCACCCGGGTACGCGAGCTGGTGACGGCGACCGGCGCGCGGGCCTCCCTGGTCGTCAGCGCCGGCCGCGCGACGATCGGCGCCGGCCACACCACCGCGCTGGCGGTGGACCCCGGCACGTTCCGGGCCTGGACGCCGCCCGGCACCGCCGAGAGCGACCCGGTGTGGCAGTCGGTTGCCGCCGGCGAGGGCGCGGTGGCGCACGTCGTGGGTCGAGCCTTCGACGTCCCCCTGGGTGGCTCGGTGACGGCCCGGGTCGCCCGACCCGTGGCGCTGCACGTCGGCTCCTTCGCCACCACGGCGCTGCCCGGCATCGGGTTGGTCGTCAACACCCGGCGCGGTGCCGGCCTCGGCCTGGTCCCGGGAACCGGGCTGCTGCTGTCGATCCCGCAGCGGGAGTCCGAGGCGAGCGCCGTCATCGCCCGCCGGCACCTCGGACCGGGCATGACGGTCGGCGTCGTGCAGTACCGACCGTCCAAGGCCCGGCTGGGCGGTTGGGTCGTGCCGGCCGTGGGTCGCGTCACCTCCGGCTTCGGGCCGCGACTGCACCCGCTCAAGCACGTGGTGCTGTTCCACGACGGCATCGACATCGGTGCCCCGCTCGGCGCCCCGGTGTACGCCATGTCCGACGGGTTCGTGCTGTACGCCGGCCCCGCGAGCGGCTTCGGCAGCGAGATCGTGCTCAGCCACCGCGGCGGCGTCACCACCGTCTACGGGCACGTGAGCCGCATCCTGGTCGCCAGCGGCCCGGTCACCGCCGGTGAGCCGATCGCACTGGTCGGGAACGAGGGCGAGTCCACCGGTCCGCACCTGCACGCCGAGGTCCGGGTCAACGACCAGCCGGTCGACCCGATCGCCTGGTTGCGGGCCCACGGCGTCCGACTGTAGATCCACAACCTGTGCACAAACCGGTGGATGACGCGGTGGACAACCCCCGGGACCGGGGGACAACCGGCAGCTGTCCTGTGGACATCCTGTGGGTGAAAAATCCTTCGTTGTCAGGCCTTGACGTGACCTGGATCACCGGCGACCTTTACCTCACCGGAAGAGCGTCGCGGGTGGTCGGGAAACCGACAGCCAGCGGGGCAGGACCGGGACCCGTCACCGGGAAGCAGGACAGGCGAGCAATCGTCGGTCCGTGCACCGGAGACGTCGAGGCCCCTCCATCTCATACATGGAGGGGCCTCGTTCCAGTTTGGGGGCAGTCCGCCGGGACGCCGGGACCGACACGCTCAGAGCTTGACGAGCATCTTGCCGGTGTTGGCGCCCTGGAGCAGCCCCAGGAACGCCGTCGGGGCGTTCTCGAGCCCCTCGACCACCGTCTCGCGGGCCTGCAGGCGGCCGTCGGCCAGCGCGGGCAGCACCTCGGCGAGGAACTCGGCCTGGTGCGGGGCCTGGTCGCTCGCCAGGAAGCCCTCGATGCGCAGCCGCTTCTTGATGACCTGCCCGAACCCCGCGGGTCCCGCAGGCTCCGAGGTCGCGTTGTAGGCGCTGATGAGGCCGCACACCGCGATCCGACCGTGCACGTTGAGGACCTCGATCGCGGCGTCGAGGTGCTCGCCGCCGACGTTCTCGAAGTAGACGTCGATGCCGTCCGGAGCGGCCGCCCGGAGCTGAGGCAGCACGCCGGCACGGTAGTTGAAGGCGTGGTCGAAACCGAGCTCCCGGAGCCACCCGACCTTCGCGTCGGTGCCGGCCGAGCCGATCGCCGTACCCCCTCGGAGCTTGGCGAGCTGGCCGACCAAAGAACCGACCGCGCCGGCTGCGCCGGAGACGAACACCGTCTCGCCCGGCTGCATCGCGGCGACCTTCACGAGCCCGGCCCACGCGGTCAGCCCCGGCATCCCGAGCACGCCGAGGTAGGACTGCGCGGGGACTGCGGAGGCGTCGACCAGCCGGAAGCCCTTGGCGGAGCCGACCGCGAACTCCCGCCAGCCCTGCATGTGCAGCACCACGTCGCCGACGGCGAGGCTGTCCGAGCGGGACGCCACCACCTCCCCGACAGCCCCACCGTCGAGCGCCGCGCCGATCTGGAACGGCGGGATGTAGGACTTCGCCTCGCTCATCCGCCCCCGCATGTACGGGTCGACCGACATCCAGCGGTTCCGGACCAGCACCTCCCCCTCAGCAGGCTCGGGCACCTCGGTCGTGGCGAGCCGGAACAGCTCTGCGGTGGGCTCCCCGGAGGGACGGGCGACCAGCTGGATCTCGCGGCTCTGTGGCATGCCTGGAGTCTGCCCTGCGCCCACCGTGAGGTCCTCGTCACACGCCCGAAACGACCACGGTGACCCCGGAGCTGCTGAAAGTGCGGCACACTGGCAGACGGACGGTCACCAGGACTGTGCGCAGAAGGGGGAAGTGCACCGTGCCTCGTGTGCGCGCACACGCCCCTTCCCCGCGCCGGCGGGCCAAGCGGGCGCTCTCCCAGCCCGTCGGTGACTCCCCCGCGGTCCTCATCATCTCCGCGGCCATGGGCGCAGGGCATGACGGCGTCGCCTACGAGCTCGAGCGCCGCCTGCACGCCCGCGGCGCCGAGGCCAAGGTCTATGACTACCTCGAGCTGCTGCCGGGCCGGATGGGCCCGTTCTACCGGGCGTTCTACGCCGGTCAGCTGAAGTACGCCCCGAAGTCCTACGAGTGGCTCTACGGCAAGATGGACAAGGGCATCATCTCCCCCATCGCCCGCTGGCTCGGCTCGATGGGACAGCGCCAGGTCCGCAAGCTGGCCCGCGACTACGACGTGGTGATCTCGACCTACCCGCTGGGCTGCCAGGCGACCGGCGCGCTCCGCAAGAAGGGCAAGCTGGCGATCCCGGCGGTCGGCTTCCTCACCGACGTCGACGTGCACGCGATGTGGCTGCACGACGGCATCGACACCAACCTCACCGTCTGGCACGGCAGCGCCGTGGAGGCCATCAACCGCACCGGCGTGCCGTCGCAGGCGGTCGGGCCGGTGCTCCCGGACCGGTTCCTCACCCCCCAGACCGCCCTGGAGCGGGTCGAGGGCCGCGAGCTGATGGGCATCTCCGACGACCAGAACGTCGTGCTCGTGGTCGCCGGCTCGTGGGGTGTGGGCGACATCGGCACCACCGCCCGCCACATCCGGGACGCCGGCGTCGGCACCCCTGTCGTGCTGTGCGGCCGCAACGAGGACCTGCTCGCCGAGCTCGACCGCGAGGACGGCATCATCGCGATCGGTTGGACCAAGGAGGTCCGCCGGCTGCTCGCGGCCTCCGACGTCGTCGTGCACAACGCCGGTGGGCTGTCCTGCCTGGAGGGCTTCGCCGTCGGCGTCCCCGTCATCGGGTACGCCTGCCTGCCCGGCCACGGCCACCGCAACTCCCTCGCGATGAAGCTCGCCGGCGTGGCCGCCGACGCAACGACGCCCGAGGACCTCATCACCGAGATCCGGCTGCTCGCCCGGACCGCGGAGGGCGCCGCGATGGTCCAGCGCGCCCAGGACCTGTTCCTCACCGACCCCACCGACCTGCTGCTGGACCTCGCGCACGCCCCGGTCTTCATGCCGGTACGCAGCGCGACCCGCACCTGGGCCTCCCGTGCTGCCGCTGTCACCGTTGCGGTCCCCGTCACGATGGGCGCGCTGTCGTTCGGCGTGGCGCAGGCCACCGTGCACGCCAGCCTCGGCGTCGCGGAGGGCAAGAACGCCGTCTACGTCGCCGCGATCGTGGACCACACCCAGCTGCTCGACGCCGGCGTGATCACGTTGCTGCGCACCGGCCAGGTGTCCGCCGCGATCGGCCCCGGGCTCAACGGGCCGACGGCCACCGATGTCCGCGCCCTCGTCACCTCGGGCGTCACCATCGTCGGCACCGAGACCGGCGACCGCAGCCGCAACCCGCGCCGGCTCCGCGAGTCGATGAAAGCTGCTGCTGCGGCCGTGGCGGCCAGCCAGGACAAGCGACCCAAGGTGGTGTGCCTGCGCACCCCCGGGCTCATCGAGAAGATCGTCGCGTGGGACCACGACGTGGAACTGGCCCTGCCCAACACGATCGTCGCGAACGGCGAGCTGCCGAGCCACCTGAAGGCCGGTGAGCAGGTGGTGCTCGACGAGCGCGGTCGCACGCCTACCCAGGTGAAGGCCGACTTCGCGGCGCTGTCGGCCCTCATTACGCAGGCGCATCTCCCGCAGGAGCCGATGCGGGCGCTCTGGCGCTCCACCTGATGCTCGGCAAGCTGCTGCTTGCCGGTGGTGTTGCGGTCTCCGCGGCGGCCGCCGTCCAGGCCGCCCCGCTGAGCACGTTCGTGCCGGCCACGAAGCGCTTCTTCCCCAGCCTCAACGGGCACGGTGCGGCCGGCCACGTGGCGCTGACGTTCGACGACGGCCCGGATGCGCAGAGCACGCCGCAGTTCCTGGCGCTGCTCGCCGAGCTCGACGTCCGGGCGACGTTCTTCCTGCTCGGACAGATGTGCGAGCGCTACCCGTCGATGGCCCGGCAGATCGTGGCCGGTGGCCACGAGGTCGCCGTGCACTCCTGGGACCACCGCAACCACCTGCGCCACCCGCCTGGCCGCCGTACCCACGACCAGCTGGCCCGCACCGCCGAGCTCATCGAGGCCCAGACCGGCGTCCGTCCCGTCTGGTTCCGGCCGCCCTACGGGGCGCTGACCGCCGCGGACCTGCTCGCAGCCCGGGAGCTCGGGCTGCGTACCGTCCTGTGGACCGCGTGGGGGCAGGACTGGCAGCGCGGCCTGACCCCGCGGAAGGTCCTCGACGAGGTCACCTCCGGGGTCGTCGACGGTGGCACGATCTTGCTGCACGACACCGACTGCACGTCCGAGCCCGGCTCGTGGCGGGCGACCCTGGGGGCGCTGCCGCTGCTGGTGGACTGGTGCCGGGAGCGGGGCCTGCAGGTCGGCACCGTGGGAGCCCACGGCCTGGCGGCATGACCGTCGCCGCGGTGTCGCTCGCGCTCGGTGCCGCCGGGCTGTTCGGGCTGGCGTCCGCACTGCAGCACCAGGAGGCCGGCAAGGTCCAGACCTCGGTCCGTCCCGGCCTGCTCGTCGCGCTGGTGAAGCGGCCGCTGTGGGTGCTCGGGTCGCTGTCCGACCTCGGTGCGGTGTGCCTGCAGGCGGTGGCGCTGGGACTCGGATCGGTCGCGCTGGTGCAGACGCTGCTCGTCGCCGGGCTGCCGCTGGCTGTCGTGCTCTCCGCGCTGCTGGAGCGGCGGGCGTTGCACCGGCACGAGGTCGTCGGGCTGGGGTTGTGCTCGCTCGGGTTGGCGCTGCTCGGACCGGCGCTGTCGTCCACGCCGTCCGGGCACGTACCGTCGCGCTACGCGGCCGCCTTCGCCGGGTCCGCCGTGCTGACCTTGGTACTGCCTCTGCTTGCCCTCCGCGAGGACCCGCGTTTCGGTGGCCTGTACGCCGGCGTCGCCGCCGGTGCCGTCATCGGCGCCGGCTCGGTGCTGCTGGCGGTCGCCGCCGGTCGGTTCCCGGACTGGTCGGCGCTGCTCGGGTCGTGGGCGCCGTACGCCGCCGTGCTCGTCGGCGGCCTCGGTCTGCTGCTCGCACAGGTGGCGTTCCAGACCGGTGACCTCGGCGCGCCGCTGGCGGCGCTGTCGGTGGCCGAGCCGGTGGTGGCGGTGTTCCTCGCGGTCACGGTCCTGCATGAGTCCCTCCCCACCTCCCCAGGAGCCCGTACCGCCGCCCTGTCCGGCGCGGCGCTGGCCGTAGCCGGCGTGCTCGCGCTCTGCCGCCCACATGCACCAGGCCGCCCGCACGCCCCCGTCCGGGTAGCTCGCGGCAGCTGAGCCCTCGCCCTCCAGCGGTCAGCCCGCCGTCCGCCAGTTCGTCGCCATCGCCTGCTGCGCAGCCAGGAGGCTGAGCTGCCCGCGGCAGACCCGCCGGTTGAGCCGCACCGCCACCGCGTCCTTGTCGTCCACGTTGTGGGGGCCGCTACGGAACTGCGGCCACAGGTTCGCGTCGGTGCTGGCGCCCCCCAGGGACAGCGGGATCAGGTGGTCGAGCTCGAGCTGGGAGAACGGCACCGACCCGATCCCGTAGACGCGTGTCAACCGGATCTTGATCCCGTGCGTGACCTCCTGCGGTGGGCGCACCGACGCGCTGTAGCCGCGTCGGCAGATCGTGGCGCCCACGTTGTCCTGGGTGACCCGGGGATCAGCCTCCCCCGGCGTGCAGACCGGGTCAGGCAGGCCCAACCGGGACGTGCAGCTGCCACCGTAGGAGCGGGGGGCAGCCGGGGGGGCTGCGGTGGAGCAAGCCGCGAGCAGCAGACACCCGGCCAGCGCTGCCCTCACCGGAGCGGCGCACCGTGCGGGTCCAGGTCCGACAGGGCAGCCCGCAGCAGCTGCAGGCCCCCTCGGGTCAGGGCGTCGGCGTCCTCAATCTCCAGGCCCAGCTCCATGGCGGCGCCGACCGAGCCTCCTGCGAAGCCGATGGCGCTGACGACGGCGGTGCGCTCCGCCTCCGGCAGCGAGGCGAGGGCCTGCTCGAGCCGGTGGACCAGCTGGGCCTCGCACGGTCCGTCCAGCGCACGGTGCTGGTCGACCTCGTGCGGGGGCATGGTGCGGATCCGCGACGGTCGCTCTCCCACCGGTCCTCCTCGTGTCAGGGGTGAAGCGGCCGCCCCGGGGTCTCCCCCGGGGCGGCCGTCGTACCAGCCCTCAGGTCGCCTCACGGCGGCGTGTCGCTCGGAGCGACGCTTTTGGGACCGGGGGCCATGTATGGACTGGTACGACGACCACGCTAACCCCATCGGCAGCAAAACGCAGTCCCCCAAGGGAGTTTGTGGACAGGCTCATGGCACCGCCACTTTCTGCCGACAGGCAACCTGAGGGCAGAGGAGGGGCGTCATGGTGGTCGTGACCGTTGTCTGTGTAGTGAGCGTCCTGGTGCTGGTTCTCGGACTGGCCGCGGCCCGCTGGTTCGCCGCCCGCGCGGTCGAGGACGACCCCGAGCTGTCCGTCGAGGACGGCACCGACCGCTCTCAGCTGCTCCCCGCGGGCCACCAGCCGCCGCCCGGTTTGAGCCCGCTCAGCCCCAGCGAGCGCTTCCTGGTCGCCGAGGCCTCCCGCGGCCTGGCGGACCTGGAGAAGTACCTCATCGAAGCGGCGTAACTTTGAGGGCATGACGACACCTCTCATCGGCACCAGCACCCTCATCGAGGAGCGGACCGAGGAGCGCGAGCTCCAGGACCCGGGCTCGTGCGCGCACATCGTGAAGAACCCCGGCAAGGTCACCGAGGCCTACATCCTCGGCACCCCGGTCGAGGCGCTGTGCGGCCATGTCTTCACGCCCAGCAAGGACCCGAAGTCGCTACCGATCTGCGACACCTGCAAGGACATCGCCGACATCCGCACCGATGGCAAGGGTGGCGAGATCGGCTGAAGGTCCCCACGGGTGGCACCTGGCCGGTGCGGTTCGGGGAGGCCGAGCTGGTCCGGGACCTCGACCGGCCGGCCGGCTGGATGCTGCTGGTCGACGGCACACCGCAGTCCTACCTCGACCTCGATGACCTGACCCACCTGGAGTTCGACTACGTACGGCTGCTCGCCGACGTCGTGGAGGCCCAGTACGACCCGGGCACCCCTCTCAAGGTCGTCCACCTCGGCGGCGGGGCCTGCACGCTGCCCCGCTACCTCGCCGCCACCCGGCCCGGCTCGACGCAGGTAGTGGTGGAGGCGGACGACCTGCTCGTCGAGGTGGTCCGTCAGCAGCTCGGCACCCAGGGCTTCCGGCTCCGCGTCGGCGACGGCCGGGAGGCGCTCGCGCACCTCGCCCCGGGGACCAGCGACGTGATCGTCGCGGACGTCTTCGTCGGCGCCCAGGTGCCGAGCCACCTCGCGACCGTGGAGCACGTCCGGGCGGTTGCGGACGTCCTCACCCCCGGTGGGGTGTACGTGGTGAACGTGGCGGACTCCGGCACCCTGCCGTTTGCCCGGGGCCAGGCCGCCAACCTGGCGTCGGTGTTCGAGCACCTCGTGGTGCTCGCCGACCCTGGGCTGCTGCGCGGCCGCCGGTTCGGCAACCTGGTGATCGCCGGGTCCGACCAGCCGTTCCACCTCGACGACCTGCGCCGGGTGACGGCCCGCTCCCTCGGCCGAGCCAGGGTGGAGGGCCGGTCGTTCGTGCGAGGCGCCCGTACCGTGTCGGACGCGAACCCGCCCGTGGCGCCGATCCCGCCGGCGGACGTCTTCCAGACCTGACGTCTTCCGGACCGAGCGCGCGACCTTCCCGGGCTGTGCTCGTTGCACCAGGTATGCGCCCTCGTCTCGTGCTCCTGTCCCTTGCCCTGGTCACCGCCGGCGGGCTGGCCGCGCAGGCGGCAACCGGACCGGCCTCGTTCCTGTCGGACTACGTCCCGATGCACGGGATCGGGCAGTCGGCGACGTTCTACCCGGGCAACCTCGGCAGCACCCCACGGGCGGTCTGTGCGTCGGGCTCGCGCCCCGAGACCGACCTGCAGGGTCGGGTGCCGAGCCGGGACTACGCGAGCGGCCGGGCCGCCCAGGGCTACACCTGCAACACGACGGTGGTCAGCCACGTCGGCACCAACGGCGGGTTCCGGGTCGAGCGGTACACCGACAAGGCCGGCCGCTCCTGCGCGTTCTACGACAGCTCCCTCATCACTGGCAAGGACGTCGCGAAGGACCGGCTCGGCACGTACGTGATGGACATGAGCAACCCGGCCCATCCGGTGCGCACCCAGGTGCTCACGACCCCCGCGATGCTCAGCCCGCACGAGTCGCTCCGGGTCAGCCAGGCCAGCGGTCTGCTGGTCGCCAACATGGGCTCCCCCATGACGCAGGTGGGCTTCGTCGACGTGTACGACGTGAAGGCCGACTGTCGGCAACCTCAGTTCATGGCCTCGCTGCCGCTGGCGGTGCTGGGCCACGAGGGTGGCTTCTCCCCCGACGGGCTCACCTACTGGGCCACCACGACCGCGGGCGGTGGCCTCACCGCGATCGACCTGCGCACCCCGTCACTGCCGAGTGTCGTGTGGCGCTCGACGGCGTACGCGGTGCACGGGCTGAACCTGAGCGCCGACGGCAAGCGCGCCTACCTCGCCGAGGTGGCCAACGATGGCGCCTCCACGATCCTCAAGGGCGGCGGCGGGCTCATCATCCTGGACGTCTCGCAGGTGCAGGCCCGGGTGAAGAACCCGGTCGTCACGGAGGTCTCCGCGCTCACCTGGCCGGAGGTGACGATCCCGCAGAACGTGCTGCCCGTGACCATCAAGGGCCACCCGTACGCGATCGAGTTCGACGAGTTCGACTCCAACGTGACCGCCTACACGCCGAAGGAGAACGTCGGCGGCGTGCACGTCATCGACCTCGCGGACGAGCGACACCCGAAGGTGGTCAGCCGGATCCGGCTGCAGGTGCACAACGCGGCGGCCCGCGCCGGTGCCGAGCAGGACGACCCGGGCGCGCAGCAGATCGGCCAGGGCTACGCGTCGCACTACTGCAACGTGCCGTCCCGCGTCGACCCCGGGCTGCTGGCCTGCAGCATGATCGCGTCGGGGCTGCGGGTGTTCGACATCCGGGACCCGCTGCACCCGCGCGAGGTGGCGTACGCGAACTTCCCGACCGTCGGGAGCCGCAACCCGGTCGAGCAGGGCGCCTGGGCGATGTCCTCGCCGGCGTTCGTGCCGGCCCGCCGGGAGATCTGGTTCAGCGACGTGACCCAGGGCCTGTACGTGATCCGCCTCAGCCCGAAGGCGTGGACCGCGCGGCTCTGAAGTCCGGCGCCCGCTTGGCCAGGAAGGCGTCCACGCCCTCGCGGTACTCCGGGCTGTGCAGGCTGTCGTGGTAGTGCTGACGGGTCTCGTCGTCCTCCTCGCGGATGCCTTTCGCGGCCCTGGCGATGAGGGCTTTCGCGCCGAGCTGACTGACCCGGGCCCGGCTGGCGAGGATCGCGGTGAGCTCGACGGTGCGCGCCTGGACGTCGTCGCAGACCTCGTGGACGAGCCCGATGCGCAGCGCCGTCCCGGCGTCCACCAGCTCGCCGGTCATCAAGATGTAGGAGGCCCACGCGGGCCCGACGACGTCGGTGAGCCGGGCGGTGGACTGCAGCGCGTACACGATCCCGAGCTTGGCGGGGGTGATCCCGAAGCGGGCGCGGGGCTCGCACAGGCGTAGGTCGCAGGCCAGCGCGACCTGCGAGCCGCCGCCGATCGCGAAGCCCTCGATCATGGCGACCGTCGGCTTCGGAAAGGTCAGGATCGCGCGTTCTCCCGAGGTGACGGCGTCGCCGTAGCGCTCGGCGTCCTCGGGGGTGCGGCGCAGCGTCGTGAACTCGCTGATGTCCGCGCCGGCGCTGAACGGGCCGCCCTCGGTCCCGCGGAACACCACCACGTCCACGCTGTCGTCGGCTGCGAGCGCGGGCATCAACCGGCTGAACGCCTGCCACATCGCGAGGTTGATCGCGTTGTGCTTGTCGGGCCGGTTCAAGGTCACGGTCACGATGCCGTCGGCGCGGGTGAGGAGCAGGCTGCCCGCGGCGTCTTCGAGGGTTCCGGCCTCCGGGTGCTCATGCATCCCGCCATCCTTCCGGACGCGGCCAGCTACCCCCACGGCGGTGCCTGCGTACCCGTTCAGTGCAGCCCCCGGCGCGCCGATCATGACTCCGTGGCCTCGATCCTCGGAGTGGTGAGCGCGGCGGGCGGGCTGGGCGGCATCGGGGTGGCGGTTCGCTGGGGCACCCGCCGCCGGGACTCCCTCGGCCGGCCGCGCCCGTTCCCCCTCTGGAGCGTGTCGCTACTCGCGGTGCTGTGCGTGGCCGCCCTCGTGCCAGGTGTCCAGCGCCAGCGCGAGGAGAGCCGGCTGGCTCGGGTCGCGTCCGCGCTGGTGGGCCATGGCGTTGCCGTGCACTGCCAGACGACGACCGCCGCCTTCGTGGACGCCGGCAACGAGCTCGGCTGGGTTCCCTACGACGACGCCGGCGTGCCGCTGCCCCGGACGCTGATCAAGCGCGACCCGTGCAAGGCGCTGCGCGGCTACCTCGGCGGCGACCGTGGCAACCCGTCGCGCGACGCCGTGATCGCGGTGCACGTGCTGACCCACGAGGCGATGCACATGCGCGGCGAGACCTCCGAGGCGGTCGCTGAGTGCGAGGCGGTCCAGCGCGACACGGTCACCGCTGCACTGCTCGGCGCCACCGCCGGGGAGGCTGCTCGGCTGGCCCGGACGTACTGGCTGACGGTCTACCCGCAGCAGTCGGCGGACTACCTCTCCTCCGACTGCAAGCCCGACGGCAGCCTCGACGAGCACCTCGCCAGTGCCCCGTGGAACAGCTGAGCCCTCCACGACGTCCTCATGCCAGAGCGCAGCCGGGGGCCGCTGCGCAGGACGTCAGCCGGGCAGCGCGGTCACGTAGACCCACGCGCCGTCTTCGCGCAGGAACTGGCTGCGCTCGTGCATCTCCGAGGTCCGGCCGCGATGCCGGGACAGCGCCCGGAACTCCACGGTGCCCTCCTGGTCGAACAGCCCGCCCTTGCTGGTCGCCAGGATCGTCAGCCCCGTCCACTGCTCACCGGCCTCCAGCGTGATCGCGCGCGGCCGGGTCGAGCTGTGCCACGACCGCAGCAGGTACGCGGCGTCCATGACCGCGAACGCCGCATAGCGCGCCCGCATCAGCTGTTCGGCGGTGCCAGCGGCCGCGCCAGCGTGGAGCCGGCCGCAGCAGGCGTCGTACAGCAGGCCCGTCCCGCACGGGCAGCGGTCGATCGGCTCAGGCACGGGAGCGACGACGCGCGGACGGTGGCGGCCCCGGCGCCCGGATGGGTTCGGCCTTGTCATCGATCGCTCGAAGCGATGCCAGCACCGACTCCAGCGACCTCGCCGGGTAGAAGCCCGGCAAGGTCTTGAGAAGCACCTCGCCATAGCGAGCCGTTGCGAGCCGCGGGTCCAGCACGACCACCACTCCCCGGTCGCTGGTGGCGCGGATCAACCGGCCGGCGCCCTGCGCGAGCAGCACCGCGGCCGGCGGCAGCGTGACGTCCATGAACCCGCGCTCCCCCGCGTCAGCGAGCCGGGCCTTCATCAACGGGTCATCGATGTGCGGGAACGGGATCCGGTCCACGATGACGAGCTGGCACGCCGAGCCGGGGACGTCGACGCCCTGCCAGAACGACCGCGTCCCGAACAGGCAGGTGCGGGCATCGGAGGCGAACCGGTGCGTCAGCGCGCCGGGGGTGTCCTCGCCCTGCAGCAGGATCGGCAGGTCGGTCTTGGCGCGCACCGCGGCCGCCGCCCGGGCAGCCGCCGCCGTCGAGGAGAACAGCGCGAGGGTACGGCCGCCGGCCGCCTCGACGAGCGTGGCGCACAGGTCGTCCACGGCGGCCTGCCAGGACGCCGGCTGCTTCCCAGGGTCGGGGAGGTCGCGGGCGATGTACAGCTGGCCCTGCTTGGCGTACTCGAACGGGCTGCCGACGTCCAGGTAGGACCAGCGCGACGGTGGGTTGTCGTTGTCGCCGTCGAGCACCTCACTGACAGCGGCCTCGTCGCGTGGCGGGGGCGCCGTGACGCCGTACTCCGAGCCGGCCATCCACGTGAGGCCGAGCTCCTTGGCGGTGTGCCGGAACGACCCGCCAAGAGTGAGCGTGGCACTTGTCGCGATGACGGTGACCTCCCCGAACAGCCGATCGTGCACCGCGCCGCCGACCCAGAGCGGACTGACGCGCAGCACCCGGTCGGACGTGGCATAGACCGCCGACCGGACCCCGGGATCGCGCAGTTCACCTGCCGCTTCAGCGATCTCGGCCAGTCCGTTCTTGACCTGGTCTCGACGCGCCTGGCTGATCTCGTCCTCCTCCTTCTCACCGCCGACCTCGACAGCGGCCTGCGCGAAGGTCGACTCCACGACACCGAGGGCATTCACGAGCTGCTCGGGCAGCGTCGGGATCCACCCCGGCTGCAGTCCTTGCACGACGCCTTCGAGCACCGCGTGCGCGTCCTCGAGCCGCTCGTGCATGACCTCGCTCACGAACGGCTTCGCAGCGGCGGCCTGACGTCGAGCGGACGGTCCGGACAGCTCGTGAGTGAGGGCGTCGGTGGCCGAGCTGACGAACTCGTGGGCCTCGTCGAGGATGACTGCGTCGTGCTCGGGCAGCACCGGCACACCCCCGAACGTCGCGACGGCGAGCAGCGCGTGATTGGCCACCACGATGTCGGCCTCCTTCGCCTCCTCGCGCGCCTTCTCGGCGAAGCAGTCGACCCGGTCGGGGCACTTGGTGCCGAGGCACTCTCGGGCGCTGACGGACACCTGGCGCCAGGCGCGGTCGTTGATCGGGAACGGCACCTCGTCCCGGTCACCGGTCGCGGCGGTCTCCGCCCACGCGCGAAGCTGCACGACCTGCTGGCCGATCATCGACGCCGGCCCGTCCCACAGCTCGTCCTGCTCCGGCTCCCGCGCGCCCGGGCCGAGGTTGACCTGCTGGAGGCAGACGTAGTTCGACCGGCCCTTCGCCAGCGCGTACTTCGGCTTGCGCCCCAGCGCCTTCTCCAACGCGTCCGCGAGCCTCGGCAGGTCCTTGTCGACCAGTTGGGCCTGCAGGGCTTTCGTCGCGGTCGCGACGACGACCCGCTTGCCGGACGCGATGGCCGGCACCAGGTAGGCCAGCGACTTGCCGGTACCTGTACCGGCCTGGACCAGGAGGTGCTCGCCGCTGCGCAGCGCCTTCGCAACAGCCTCGGCCATGGTGTGCTGGCCGTCGCGCTTCTGCGCACCTGGCACGGCCGCCAACGCGACGTCCAGCAGCTGCCCGGCCTTGCTCACCCCGCCACGTTAGTCGGCTTCGGCGCCTCGTTCGGCGGGGTGTGGACAACCTCAAGCGACCCACCCCTCAGCGTTGAGACGCCGGCCGTCGCGGAGGGTCACGGTGCGGTCATGGTGAAGGTCGTGGTGCAGCGTCGGGCAGGCCCACACCGTGTCGCCGAGGTGGGTGCTGCTGGTGCTCGACCAGGCCGTGACGTGGTGCGGTTCGAGCGTGACTCCCGGGTGTGGGCGCCCCTGGCAACAGGTCAGGCCCGCGCAGCGGTGACCCCCGGACTGGACGTCCAGCGCGGTGCGTTCGGCTGCGGTGAGGGTTCGTTGGCTGTGGCTCTGGCCCAGCACGAGCCAGCCCACGGTCCGGAGGAACGCCGTGACCTGGGCGTTGCACCACCAGCGCCGAAGCAAGCCCGCAGGGATCCTGGCCCCGGAGCCGGCAGTTGCCGCTGGAGCCCCGGGTTGGCCGTTGAGAAGATCACTGGCCACCGTCACGGTCACCCGAACCGGCTGTTTGTGGTGGCTGCCGGCGAGGTCGGCGTCGAGGTAGCGCTGCAGGAGCAGGCGCAGCGCATCGTGCAGTCGCCTCGCACGCCGACGCGGTGACCGGAGCACGGGGTCCCCGGCCGACTCACCGATGCCGCCGGCGCCCTGCGCGCCACCCGGGCCTGGCGGCCCATCCGAGTCATACGGGTCCAGCCCCACATCCCGCAGGGTCTGCGCATCTGCGGTGTCGCGAGTGTTCTCAGCGTCCCGGCGGGCCTCCGCGCCGAGCAGGGTATGCAGCAGCTCGCCGGTCTCGAGGTCGAGGTCCCCGCGCAGCTGCCAGCCGCTGCCGTCCGGGTGCAGGGTCAGGTGCACGCCGGCGCGGTCCTGTCCTCGCTGGGCCCGCGCCTCGAGCTGGTTGGGCAGCAGCGCATCGGTGAGCTCGCCGACAGCGTCCCTCAGGTGCCGTGCGGGGACGTGCTCGGCCAGCACTGTGAAGGCCTGTTCCAGCTGCTCGAGGTCGCTGCCCCCGCTGCTGAGGATCCGCTCGACGGCGGCGGTCACCTCACCGAGCAGCGGATCCTCGTCGGGCAGCCCGAACCGGCTCTGGGCCACCAGCGACACCACGTGCCGCACCACCGCAGGGACCACCTCGACGGCGGGTTGGCCGTCGATGAGCCCATCCGGCCGGTCGACGTGCCGGCGCAGTTGCGTGAGAGCGAGGGTGAGTCGCTTGGCAGCGAGCAGGCCCACCACTCCGCGGTCGAGTCGGTCGGCGACCACCGGGAACTCGCGCAGCCGTCGCCCCAGGAGCAGGTCAGTGCTGTCCGTGTCGGGACTCGTCTGCGCGACCCAGGTGTGGGCAGATCGCGCGTCGACCAGCTCGTTCAGCCCTCGCAGGTGAACGTCAGCCAGCCGGCTCAGGTTGTGGGTACGCAGTTGCTGCGCCACCGCCAGCAGCGCCTGGGCGTCCACCAGCGCTTGCGGTCCTGGCAGCGTCACCGGGTCGATCGACGTCACTGCACCCAGCAGCTCCTGCAGGCGGGCGACCTCCGGGCTCAACGCTGGCAGCGCCGGCGGCGAGGCCGTGTCGCCCCAACCCAGCCCAGGGATGTCCCAGCGAACCGACTGAGCTGCGTCGAGAGCGGCAGGAACAGCCTCGGTGCAGCACGGACAGTCAGGAAACGCCACAAAGCTGGCCAGCGCGGGGAAAGTCAGCCCGGCGCACGGGTCGACCGGCATCGGCCAGGCGCCCTCGACCTCCCCCTGATCGATCTCAGCCAGGAGCCACTCCGGCACCTCACGCGGCGGACTCAGAACATGCACTTCGGACGTCACCGGCATCATCTCCTCTCCCGAGAAAGTAGAACGTAGATCCGACAAAAACTAAAATCTCAAGACCTTCCGACGAGAGACCCATTCCATCAAGGAGCTGGGACAGATCCCGAGGAGCCCTGTGGATGTCGCACAGACCAAGACCAAGCCTGTGGACAACTGCGCCGGCACGTCGGCGACTTCTGCGATCGTGACGCCCATGGGGATGATCCGGGTGCAGCCCGATGCCGTTCAGGCTCACGCCGACCGCTACCGGGAGGTGCTGGCACGGCTCGAGCACGCCCGCGGTGATCTCTTGGGCATCATCGACCAGTGCGAGGGGGCCTTGGGTTCGCAGGTGCAGGACACCGTGCGCGAGCTGCGCTGGTCCGTCGCGCACGCCCTGGACGTCCTCGGCCACGACCAGCGCCAGGTCCACGCGGGGCTTGCCGCGGTCGCCGACTGCTACCGCCAGCTCGACCGGGCCCTGAGCGCCGAGGCGTTCCGCTGATAGCGACGGAGCCGCTGGCACCAGCGCAGACGTTCACCGTGCCGAAGCCCCCCGCTGGCGATACGGCAGCAGCGCGTCAGGTGGCTCGGGCGTTGCGGGACTGCGCCGCCGAGGTCACGGCCGCCCAGCGGCAGGCCCACACGATCCTGGAAGCCGCCTACCAGGACTGGACCGGCGCCAGCGCTACCGCGATGCGGCACCCGCTCACCGACCTCGACCGGCTGACCGTGCAGGTCTCCCGCGCCCTGACCCAGGCCGCCAACCAGCTCGACGACTACGCCCGCCAACTCGACAAAGCCCACCAGCAACACCGCTGGTCCCTCGGCAACATCCTCAAGGTCGCAGCCGTCGTGCTCGTGACGACCGCCGCCGTCGTCGTCACCGTCGGCGTGGCGGCCCCCGCGGCGGCCGCCATCGACGGGGCCCTGGTAGGCGCGGAGGTCGCCGCCACCACCGTCGCGGTCGGCGCCGCCAGCAGCGCCGCCGTGGAGGCCGCCGAAGCCCTCACGCTCGCCGTCCGCGCCCTGCACACGCTCCGAGCCGGCGCGACGTTCCTCAAACCGCAGATCCTCGTCACCGCCGGTCTGTCCGACTACGAAGCGTTCCGGCAGGTCCAGGCCACCGGCACCCTCAACGTCGGCACCCTCGCCCAGCACGGCGGCACGAACCTCGTGTACGGCATCGCCGGCGCAGGCCTCGCCCGCGGCCTGGCCACACTCGGCGCCGACGCCGCCAACCCCGTCGTGCAGTGGCTCGCCCCGAAGCTCGGAGTCGCCACCGGCTGGGGGGCCACCACAGCCGGGCAGGAGTACCTCCTCACCGGACAGGTCGACCCCTGGCGCGTCGCCACCTCGAGCGGTTTCGCCTTTGGCGGCAGCGTCGTCGGCGACCTCGTCCCGCGGATGACCGGAGCCGCGCCCAAGGCAGCCACGTCCGTAGCCCCCGTCGCAACGCGAAGGATCCAGAGGGTCGTCCACCTCCAGCCGCACGCCGATGACCCGCGTTGGGGCCTGACCCTGAAGCACGTCAACAAGCATCTGTTCGGCGTCGGACCGAAATCGCTCAGAGTCATCGATCCCGGCGGGGCTCCCGCCCTCTGGATGTCTTACGTCGCCGACCTCACCTGTCGCCCCGTGACAACCCGCCCAGCGGCTGGCATCGAAGACGTCATGGGGGTTTTCCCCCGCGCTGACAGAACTGGATTCTTCACGTTCGGGATCCGCATCGCCCCGACCGGTGACGGCACGTTCGACCTCGTCACTCTCCTGACGAAACAATGAGGACCATGTACACCTGCCCCGTTTGCCAGTGGCCAGGCTTGGAGAGCAAGCCCTACGAGATCTGGCCACCGCCTGAGGGACTCGTGCTGTCCCCGCCCTACCACCGTCAGCTTGGTAGCCCGTCGTACGAGGAATGCGACCAGTGCGGCTTCGAGTTCGGCCAGGAGGACAACCCCGGCACCGCGGCACCTCAGTCTTTCGAGGAGTATCGCGACGAGTGGCAGGCCGGGGGCCAGCGACCGCCGCCCTAGCTTGCGGTCGGCGAGGGCGTCGGCGCCGTCACGGTCACCTGCAGGCTGATCGACTGCGTCTCCGAGGTCGGCCCGTTCGGCCGGCACCCGACGTTCCCGGACTTCACCGTGATGATGATCGTGTACGTCCCCGGCGTGGTGTACCGGTGCTGCTGGGTGAACACCTTGTCGTCAGCCTGCGGCTGGTACGGGCCAGGCTGCGTCGTCGGGCTGGGCCGGGGGGCGCACTGGCCCTGCGCTGCAGCACCGGGCACGCCCGCGCCGTCTCCCCAGACGAGGCCACCGAACGAGATCGTGC
>JBKJVH010000211.1:0-4954 GCA_046590985.1 Mycobacteriales bacterium | reverse complement strand
TACTGCATGGAGACGATCATCCAGGCGGGCAACAAGAAGCTCGCGATCGCCAGCGTCCCGATCACCACGAACGCCAAGACCCGTGAGTCGCGGCTGTTCAAGAGCACCTACCAGCACGTGCTCAAGAGCGCCGGCGCGATCATCCGCGCCTACATCATGTACAAGCCCTACGTCATCTTCAGCTTCTTCGCGGCGCTGTTCGGGGTGCTGGGGCTGATCCCGTTCGTGCGCTACGCGATCCTGCAGCTCAGCGACAACCCGGGCGCCCACCTGCAGTCGCTGCTCATCGGCACCGTCTTGATCGTGATGAGCTTCCTGAGCGCCATCATCGGCATCATCAGCGACCTGCTGCGCACCAACCGGTCGTTGATCGAGGACACCCTCGAGCACACCAAGAAGATGCGCTTCGGGCTCATCAGCCCGGCCGACGGGGCGCCGGTCGCGGTGGCCGAGAAGATCCCCGCCGCTACTGTCACAAAGCGGACGCGCACCTCGGCGTAAGTGCCGCAGGAGGGCGACCCGTGGGACAGTTCACAGATGCCCTTACGCCGCTCGTTCCTTGCGCTGACGGGCCTCCTGGTCAGCGCGGCCGTCGCCCTTCCGCTCCCTGCTGCCCAGGCCGCCGACGAGATCTACACGGTGCCGGCGAGCGGGGCTTTTGCGATGGAGGGGCACGGCTGGGGCCACGGCCACGGGCTGTCGCAGTGGGGCGCTCAGGGCGGCGCGACCCTGGGCAAGACCGCGGACGAGATGGTCAGCACCTACTACCCGGGCACTCTCGCCGGGACGCTCCCGAACGCCGTGATCCGGGTCCTGCTGTCGAGCGACACCGGTAACAGCACCGACGTCTACCCCGGCACCGGGCTGGTGGTCACCGACCTCGCGACCGGCGTCCACGCCACCCTGCCCAGCGGGCGTGAGCGCTGGCGGTCCATCGTGGACTCGGCCGGCCTGCACGTGCAGCAGCGGATCAACGGCGTCTGGCAGGCGTACGCGCTGGCGGGCAAGACGGTCCTGGCCGGCCCGGTGCGGTTCGGTGGTCCGCCGGCGGTCCGGCTCGCGTACGCAGACGGCACCAGCCGGGACTACCGGGGCTCGATCCGCTCGGTGAGGCTCAGCGCCGCGACGGTTGCCAGCGTCAACGACCTCCCGATGGAGAGCTACCTGCGGGGGGTCGTGCCGCGGGAGTCCTCGGCCTCCTTCAAGCCGGCGGCGCTGCAGGCCCAGAGCATCGCGGCGCGCAGCTACAGCGCGTACAAGCAGCAGCACACCGCCGCCGGCAACTACGCCGACATCTGCGACACCACGGCCTGCCAGGTGTACGGCGGTGCGGTGCTCTACACCACCCAGGGCACCCGGATCGCCTTGGAGGAGACCAACACCGACAACGCGGTCGCCGCGTCGGCCGGCAAGATCCGCACCTACCAGGGGAAGGCGATCTTCGCGGAGTTCTCCTCCAGCAACGGCGGCTGGTCGACCAAGGGCGACTTCCCCTACCTGGTCGCCAAGCCTGATCCCTGGGATGGCGTCGCGCCCAACAACGTCCACTCCTGGACCGCGACGCTGACGGCTACCCAGCTCCAGGCGGCGTTCCCGGCGGTCGGGACCCTGAAGCGGATCCGGATCACCGGACGGGACGGCAACGGCGAGTGGGGCGGCCGGGTCCTGACCGTCGTGCTGGAGGGCCTCAGCTCGTCAGGCACTGCCACCTCGGTGTCCACCACCGGCGCCGGCGTCTACCACGCGCACAGCTGGCCCTCGAGCAGCGACGGGCTCCGCAGCAGCTGGTGGCACGTCAAGGACGCGCAGAACAGCACGCTGGTCAGCCAGTCGGCGGCCCCGACGCTCGTGCAGTCGCCCGGGAAGAGCACCGGCACCTTGCTCGCGACCCTGCGCAACACCGGCACCGTCAACTGGTCGACCACCGGTCTGCACCTCGCCGTCGCGAGCCCCGCAGGCGACGCCGACCCGCTCGTCGGCGGCAGTAGGTCGCCGGGCGTCTACACCGGCACGGCGTCCTCCATCGCTCCCGGTGAGACCGCGGCGTTCTCGTTCGCCCTGACCGGCGACGCCGTCCCGCTGGGGCTGCACGGCCGGTCCTACCGGCTCGCGATCGCCGGCTCCCACCTGTTCGGCGCGACCGTGTCCTGGCGGGTGCCGGTCGTGGCGCCGGTCTTCACCGGCGTGGTCGCGGCACCGGCTGTCGGGTTGGCTCCCCGGCCCTCGGGAACTCCGGCAGACCAGCCCGACGCGGTGCTCGCCGACGGCCGTACCGTCGTCGTGCCGGTCGCGGGCAGCACCCCGATCCGGCTCTCGGTGAAGAACACCGGCAACCTGACCTGGCCGACCGGAGTCGTGCGCGTCGGCATGTCGGCACCGCGGTCGCACACCGGCGACATCAGCCCGTCGTCGGGCCCGACCTGGATCACCGGCTCGCGCGCGGCCTCGGTGAAGGCCGCGACGGCCGTCGGCGCCGTCGGCCAGTTCGACCTCACCCTGTACGGCAACCACCGCGCGCTCGGGTACACCCGCGAGTCGTTCGAACCCCTGTGGGAGGGCCAGCACTGGATCGACGGGGCGCCGAGCAACCTGATCGTCGTCGGCGTCGACCCGTCGGTGTCGCGGCAGGCCACCCTCGACAGCGCACCCGCCTCGGTGGCGCTGAGCAACGGCCCGCCCGCGACGGTCTTGGTGCGGATCCGGCTTCGCAACGTCGGCGGCAGCCCCTGGGTCGTCGGCAGCGAGCAGCTGACCTCGACGGCCACGCCGCTGTCGACGTCGGACTGGCCGGCCGCCACCACCCCGCCCGCGCTGGCCTCCAACGTGCTGCGGCCCAGCGTGTCCAAGGTCTACCCGGGCGAGGTCGGTGAGTGGCTGGTGCCGCTGTCGGGGTACAGGAAGGCGGTGGGCACCTCGACGCTCACCTTCCAGGCGAAGGGCTACGGACCCAAGATTGCCGTCAAGGTGACCGTCGCCAACGCGGTGCTGACAGGCACGCTGACCCGCGTCGCGCCGTCGGTGAACGTGCCCAGCGGCGGCACCGTGACCTCGTGGTTCGAGGTGAAGAACACCGGCACCGTGAGCTGGCCGATCCACGGCGACCTGCACTCGATCTCGCTGCTGTCCGGTGGCTCGCCGTCGCACAGCCCGGGGTGGCTCAGCGCCAGCCGACCCGGCGGCCTCGGGGTGAACATCACGCGCTCCGGAGCGACGAGCGTTGCACCCGGCGAAGTCGGCCGGTTCTGGGTCCAGCTGGCCGGCAACGGCCGTGCGGTGCAGACCACCAGCGAGCCGTTCGGGCTGATCTGGGAGACCTGGCAACGGGTCCCTGGCGTGACGGCAACGCTCGCCTACCGGATCGTGTAGCCAACGTCTGGAACACTGACGGCATGACTGTCGCCCTGCTCATCACCGGTGTGAAGGGGCAGTTGGGCAGCGAGATCTCCCGCCAGGCCCTGCGCGCCGCTGACATCCCGTTCGCCCGTGGCATCGACCTCCCCGAGATCGACCTCACCGACCCGTTCGCGGTCCGGGACACCGTCGAGGAATGGGCCCGCGTCGTCCGCTCCGACTCCAGGGCGCACCGGCTCGTGGTCGTCAACCCGGCGGCGTACACGGCCGTGGACAAGGCCGAGGAGGACGAGGACCTCGCCTATGCGGTGAACGCCGCCGCGCCCGCCCTGCTCGCGACCGCCTGCCACAGCGTGGGAGCCCGGCTGATCCAGCTGTCCACCGACTACGTCTTCCCCGGCGACGGCACCGCGCCCTACGAGCCGTCCGACCCGACCGGCCCCAAGAGCGCGTACGGCCGCACCAAGCTCGCGGGGGAGGAGGCCGTCCGCGAGCTGCTTCCCGAGGCCCACTACGTCGTGCGCACCGCCTGGCTGTACGGGGCAGGCGGCCCCAACTTCGTGAAGACCATGGCGGCGCTGGAGAAGACCCGCGACACCGTCAGCGTCGTCGACGACCAGGTCGGCTCTCCCACCTGGGCCGGCCACCTGGCGAACCGGCTGCTCGAACTCGCCCGCAGCTATGTCCCCGCCGGCACGATGCACGGCACCAACCAGGGCGCGACCTCCTGGTACGGCTTCACGCAGGCGATCTTCGAAGAGCTCGGGGCTGACCCGGCGCGGGTGCTCCCCACCGACTCCGCGGCGTTCGAGCGGCCGGCGCCGCGGCCGGCCTACAGCGTGCTGTCGCCGGTGGCCTGGGACAGCGCCGGCTTGCCGCCGTTCCCGGGCTGGCGCGAGGCGCTGGCCGAGGCCTTCCGCGTCGAGGGCGACGCGCTCCGCGGGGCGTAAGAACGGCCGGGGGAGTTGTGGGCGACGTGGGAAGGCGCTGCCCCAAGCGCCGCACGCGGTCGGGGTGGCGGCATGCCGGGACCGCTCGCACCACGCCGCGCCCCCTGGGCCGGGGCTGCGCTGTCGGTGGGCGAGTCAGCTCTCGGTCGTGGGGTCGATCATCGTTGTCACCTCGGTGATGACCGACGCGGGGAAGCCGGAGATCCTGGCGTGCTCGAGGATCGCGGCTTCGTCCTCGGCGAGGTAGATGCAGAAGGTCTTGTCGCCTGTCACGTAGCTGTGCTCCCACTGCACCCGGGGGGCAAGTGTCGCCAACGCCGAGTTCGACGTCGCCGCCGCGCCCGACAGATCGTGCTCCGACGAGGCTCCGATGTTGGGAATGTCCCGCTCGATCACGTAACGCTTCAGGGCCATGGGGTTCCCCTTTGATCGGTCGCAGTCTCCGCGACGGGCCGCAAGCGCGGCGCAGGTTTGCGCCTCGCTCGGGCACCTTGTCGCAGCACGGCAGCGGCTGTCAACGAGCGCACCCGCTGGTCGTTCAGCTGCAGCTCGCTGACGGCACAAGACGGGAGCTGCTCACGTACCAGGCAGGGATCTTCCTACCGTCCGACGTCAACGCGTCAGAGGTGCCTGATCCACGGAACGGGAGCAAT
>JBKJVH010000090.1:0-8376 GCA_046590985.1 Mycobacteriales bacterium | reverse complement strand
AGGAGATCTCGGTCGCCATGTCGGAGCGGAACAGCCGCCCCCACCCCGTCGCGCCCCCGAAGCCGCCGTTCCCGCCGAGCCCGCCGCCTGCGCCGCCGCCCGGCCCGCCACCGCCGTTACCGGCAGTGTTGCCGAACAGCCGCCCGAGGCCGTTGTAGCCGAACGCCAGCTCCAGGATCGAGTTGTTCGTCGACCCGCCGATGTACGGGCGACTCCCCGCCGGCCACAGCTCCACCAACGCGATCCACCAGCCGGCGCCGAGAACCATCGCGACCCCGGCGACGAGCAGCTGCCGGATCCGTCGGCCCAGCCCGGTCGGCGCCGCGATCAGGTAGGTCAGCCCCATTGCCGGTACGACCAGCAGCGCCTGTCCCATCTTGGTGATGAACCCGAGCCCGACCAGCGCGCCGGCCAGCGCGAGCCAGCGTCCGCTCGCCTTCTCCAGCGCCCTGACCACGGCATACGCCGCGCCGGTCAGCAGCAGGGCCAGCATCGCGTCCGGGTTGTTGAACCGGAACATCAGCACCGCCACCGGGGTGAGCGCCAGCACCGCGCCGGCCGCCAGGCCGTACAGGGGACCGCTGATGCGCTTCACGGCCGCGTAGAGCAGCGCCACCGCAGCCACCCCCTCGAGGGCCTGCGGGACCAGCATGCTCCAGCTGTTGAAGCCGAACACCCGGCCGGCCAGCTCCATCGGCCACAGGAACATCGCGGGCTTGTCGACCGTGATCGCGTTGCCGGCGTCGAGGGAGCCGAACAGCATCGCTTTCCAGCTCTGCGCGCCGGCCTGCACGGCGCTGGCGTAGAAGCTGTTGGCGTAGCCGGAGGCGCCGAGCTGCCACAGGTACAGCAGGGCGGTGCCCAGCAGCAACGCAGCGAGCGCTGGCCGCTCCCAGCGGGGGCGGAGTCTGTTGCCCGGGTGCGGGTCGATGATGCCGGCAGGGGCCTCGAGGGTCGCGGTCATGGGGTAACCCTGGCGAGCCAGTTTGCTGCCCCACTGTGCGCTTGCTGTGCCCTTCCTGTGAGCCGTCGCGGCCGCGCGCCGATGCATGACGGGCCGGTCGAGGGACACGTGTCGACCGCGTACACAGATGTTCCTTTGAGATCACGTCTATGACGTGATTTCCAGGATCACCTCATAGACGTGATCCTGGGAGAACTTTTCCGTAGCGGCTTGTGGGGGGTGCCAGGACCTGGTGGTCCCGGCTTTCCACAGCAGGACCAGCCATCCACAGATCTCGGCGGGGGCCACCGGAGGGCCCGGCAGGCCAGGACGCTGGAAGGCATGACGGAAGAGGTGACGGAGGGCCTGCGGTGGCTGGGGCTGAGCGATCATGAGGTGCGTGTGTTGGTGGCTGTGCTGGCTCATGACGAGGTGCCGACGCCCACCCTCGTCGCGCTGACCGACCTACGGCACCCGGCTGTCAGCAAGGCCGTGAGGTCGCTTCAACACCGGGGGCTCCTCGAGCGGACCCCAAACGTCCGGCCGAGCGTGGTGTACCTCCACCCGACCGCAGGGGCCACCCTCGCGGAGCTCCGGGACCGCGCGCACGAACGGGATGCGCGGATCCTGAAGGAGCTCACCGAAACCCAGGTGAAGGTGAGCGCTGCGTCCGCACGTCGGGTCCTGCGCGGCCGTCCGGTCGTGGAGTTGGAGCCGATCGCGCGCGGCGTTCCGGGCGACCGGGAGCGAGAGCGGCGTGGCCGGTTCGCCCACGACGAGGTGATCGACCGCGTGGAGCCCGGGCGAGGCATCGCAGCGCGCGCCTGGGTGGGCTGCGTGTCGCGGCTGCTGGTCACGGCTGCCGAGATCAACCTCGAGGTGCTGGCCACGCAGCAGGCCGCCGGCTCGGAGGTCAGGTTCAGTGATCAGCCCCTGCCGCCGCTGCGGATCCTGGACCGGGAGCGGGTGGCGGTGGAGGTCAGTACGGCCGGTGGCCTCAGCTTCGGCTGGTCACGGGATGCCCGGCACGTCCGGGCGGTCCAGCACCTCTTCGACCAGTGGTGGGACAGGGCGGCGCCGGGCATCGTCAAGCCGTACCCGCCGACGTGGGACGAGAGCGACGTCGACGTCGACGAGTGGGACCCCGACGACCTGTGATCAGCCCCGATCGACACAGCAACCCCGAGCCGCGCAGCACCTAGGCTCCGACGCATGACCGTGACGGTTCGCGCGGGTCGAACGTGGGCGCCGCGAGTGGTCTCGCTCCTGGTCCTGGCCATGGGCCTCATCGACCTGGCCAGCGCGCTGACGCGAGGAGAGCGCTCCAGGCTGACGGTCCTCCGCGAAAACGTCCCGGGTGGCGTCGTGAACGCCAGCGTCGCCCTGACCTTGGCCACCGGGGTGCTCCTGTTGCTGCTGGCGCGCGGCCTGCGGCACCGCAAGCGCCGGGCCTGGGTGCTCACGGTCGTGCTGCTGTCGCTCAGCGTCGCCACCCACCTGCTCAAGGGCCTGGACGTCGAGGAGGCCGCCGTTGCCCTGGTGCTGCTGCTGGCCATGCTGGCGCTGCATGGGGAGTTCTACGCCGCGGGTGACCCACACACCCGTTGGCGGGCGTTCGGTGCGTTGCTGCTGCTTTCGGTAGGCAGCTTTGTGCTTGGACTCGCCCTCATCGGTCTTCGCGCGGACGCGCTGGCCGACCCCTTCCGCTGGAGCACCGCCGCCGAGCACGTGCTGCGCGGGCTGGTCGGCCTGCCCGGGGTTCTGCACTGGACGCCGGACCGGTTCGGCAGGAGCTCGGCCGAGCAGGTCCGGGAGGCGCTGTTGGGTCTGGGGATCCTGACCGGGCTGCTCACCGTGCTGTTCCTGCTGCGCCCCGCTCAGCCCGTCGCGCGGCTCAGCCCGGAGGACGAGCTGGCGATGCGGGAACTGCTGGCCAAGCACGGCAGTCGGGACTCCCTCGGCTACTTTGCGCTGCGCCGGGACAAGAGCGTGATCTGGTCGCCGTCTCGCAAGGCGTGCGTGGCCCACCGCGTGATCTCGGGGGTGATGCTGGCGAGTGGAGACCCGCTCGGCGATCCGGAGGCGTGGCCCGGTGCCATCACCGCCTTCCTCGCGGAAGCGGAGCGCCACGCCTGGATACCGGCGGTCATCGGCTGTGGCGAGCAGGCTGGGCAGGCCTGGAGCAAGGCGGGGCTGTCCGCGCTGGAGATCGGCGACGAGGCGGTCGTGGAGGTCTGCGACTTCACCCTGGAGGGCCGCGCCATGCGCAACGTCCGGCAGGCCGCGGGACGGGTCCAACGGGCCGGTTACACCTGTCGAGTGAGTCGGGTCAGCGACATCAGCGCCGCGGAGGCGGCCGACCTCCGCAAGCAGGCCGACGCCTGGCGCGGCGCCGAGACCGAACGCGGCTTTTCGATGGCGCTGGGTCGGTTTGGGAGCAGCGCCGACCCGGACTGCGTGGCGGTGATGGCCTTCCAGGACGACAAGCTGCGGGCGTTCTTGCACTTCGTGCCTTGGGGAGCGGACGGACTGTCGCTGGACCTGATGCGGCGGGACCGTACCGCCGACAACGGGCTCAACGAGTTCCTCATCAGCCAGGCCATGGCGGCGGCACCGGGTCTCGGGGTGCAGCGGCTGTCGCTGAACTTCGCGGTCTTCCGCTCGGCCCTGCAGCGCGGTGAGCAGCTCGGGGCCGGGCCGTTCCTCCGGGCCTGGCGCGGGGTGCTCGTGTTCGCGAGCCGCTGGTGGCAGATCGACTCGCTGTACCGCTTCAACGCGAAGTTCCGACCGATCTGGGAGCCACGCTTCCTGTGCTTCCCGACCGCAAAGGACCTGCCTCGGGTGGCCATCGCAGCGATGCAGGCGGAGGCGTTCCTGGTGCTGCCGTCCTTCCTGCGTCGGCGCCAGCCTTGAGAAGAAGGCTGCGCGGCGGGGACATCGGCCTTGTGTACGGCCTGACGGTCACCGTGATCAGCCTCGTCATCGCGACCGCGCGTCCCGCTGTCCGGGAACGGCTGGTCCAGGACTCGAGCACCAACCTGGAGAACCTGCACGACCACCCGGCACTGGTGCTGCTCGTCAGCGCCTTCGTCGAGCCGTCGCTGCCGGAGCTGTTCCTCGTGGTCCCGCTGGTCGCCTGCTGCGTGCTCCTGCAACGGTGGCTGGGGCGGGCTGCCGCCGTGGTGGTGCTGACGCTCGGCCATGTCGGGGCAACCCTGCTGGTGGCTACGTTCCTCACCTCAGAGCTGACGCATGGCGCCATCAGCCGATCGGTGACGCGCGCCCCTGACGTCGGCTTCAGCTATGCGCTGGTCACCGCGCTCGGCGTGCTCAGCGCCCGGGTCCCTGCGCGCTGGTCCCCCTGGTACACCGGGGTTCTCACAGCGCTGTTCCTGATGATGCTGGTGGTGTCGCAGACGTTCACCGATCTGGGGCACCTCACCGCCTGGTCGCTCGGGCTCGGACTTGCCGTGCTGATCCGGGGAGCCGGCCCGGGCCTCCGGAGGCGGTCGTGAGGCAGGCCCTGCGAAGCCGGGACTTCAGGCTGATGACGTGGACCGGTCCTGGTGTTGTGGCGGCCCTGGCCGCCTTCGTACCACCGCTGCTGTCCCTGCCGGTCGCGGGAAGCTCGAGTTCCGGACACCGGCCTCACGGACCGTCGACGGTGACCTTCTTCGTGCCCAGGACGGTCGTGGTGCCGGCGGCGTCGATGAGGAAGACCGTGATGACGTGGTCGCCCTCCGGGGCGCGGATCCCGAAGCGTCCACTGCGCTTGCAGCCGGTGAGCGGGAGCGGCCCCGCGAGTAGCCCGGCATCCAGCGTCGTCGGGAGCACCCCGCTGTCCACGGCGAACGCCACCTCGGACGTCGCCGGTCCTGCGGCGGACCACTTCAGGACGCCGCTGGACTTCACCTCCGTCTTGTTCAGCGCGAAGGACGGCTGCGTGCACGACCCGGTCACGGCCGGACCGCCGGCCGGGCCGCCGTTCCGGACGAACGCGATCACCACGACCGCGGCGAAGAACGCGAGCAGCAGCTGCCCGTTGCTGAACCTCCGCGTGGAAGGTGGGAGCGGCTCGAAGGCGGCGAGCTCAGGGTCGCTGCGGCGCGCCCCGAGCTCGTGCGGGTCGAACTGCTCCGGCTCCTTGCGGAACGCCACCTAGGCCGTCGGCGTGGCCGTCGGTGGCTCAGGGGCCTCGACCAGTGCCGGCTCCTTGCCCTTCAGCGACTGCGCCAGGATCTGGCTGACGTCGAGGACCTTGACGTGCTCCTTGGCCTCACCGGACTGCTGCTTCGCGGTCAGCGCATCGCTCAGCATCGTGATGCAGAACGGGCAGGCGGTGCTGATGATGTCGGTGTCGAGCGAGAGGGCCTCGTCGGTGCGCTCCACGTTGATGCGCTTGCCGATCTTCTCCTCCATCCACATCCGGGCGCCGCCGGCGCCGCAGCAGAAGCCGCGCTCCTTGCAGCGGGGCATCTCGGTGGTGGTGAGGCCCTGGATCGCCGCGAGGATCTCGCGCGGCGGCGTGTAGACCTTGTTGTGCCGGCCGAGGTAGCACGGGTCGTGGTAGGTGACGCTCTGGTCGACGGGCGTGATCGGGACCAGGTGGCCCTCCTCGACGAGCTTGCCCAGCAGCTGCGTGTGGTGCACGACCTCGTAGTCGCCGCCGAGCTGCGGATACTCGTTGGCGATGGTGTTGAAGCAGTGCGGGCAGGTCGCGACGATCTTCACACCGGAACCGCGAGCCGCGCCGACCCCGTTCAGGACCTCGATGTTCTGCTGGGCCAGCATCGAGAAGACGAACTCGTTGCCGAGCCGGCGGGCCGGGTCACCCGTACAGGACTCCATGGAGCCAAGGACCGCGAACTCCACGCCGGCGATGTGCAGCAGCTCGGCGAACGCCCGGGAGACCTTCTTCGAGCGGTCCTCGAGCCCGCCGGCGCAACCGACCCAGAACAGGTACTCGACCTCGGGCGGGATCTCGCCCTCCACGACGCGGACGTCGAACGAGAGCCCATCCATCCAGTCGGTACGGGAGCTGTTGTTCATGCCCCACGGGTTGCCCTTGTTCTCCAGGTTGCGGAGCATCACGCCGGCCTCGGAGGGGAACGCCGACTCGATCAGCACCTGGTAGCGGCGCATGTCGAGGATGTGGTCGACGTGCTCGATGTCGACCGGGCACTGCTCGACGCAGGCACCGCAGGTCGTGCAGCTCCAGAGCACATCCGGGTCGATGACGCCGCCCTCGGCGGCCGTACCGACGAGGGGCCGCTCGTACTGGGCCTTGGTGGAGCCGACGATGCGGCCGTAGCCGGACTCGGGCACCTCGTGCCCGTGGATCTCCTCGGTGGAGGCCTCGGCGAGCGCCTTCTCCTTGTCGACCGCGAGCAGGTACGGCGCCTTGGCGAACAGGTGGTCCCGAAGGTCCATGATCAAGATCTTGGGCGAGAGCGGCTTGCCGGTGTTCCAGGCCGGGCACTGCGACTGGCAGCGGCCGCACTCGGTGCAGGTGGCCATGTCGAGCATCGCGGACCACGTGAAGTCCTCGACCTTGCTGACGCCGAAGACGTCCTTCTCCGGATCGGCCTGCTCGAAGTCCAGCACCTTGCCGTCGCTCATCATCGGCAGCAGCGCACCGAGGGACACCTTGTCGGGGTCGCGCTTGGTGCTCACGTTGATCGGCGCCAGGAAGATGTGCAGGTGCTTGCTGTAGACCACGATCACCAGGAAGCCGAAGATCACCGCGATCTGGGCGAGGATGAAGAAGGTCTCGAGGAAGACGTTCGCGTCGTGCCCGAGCGGCTCGGTGATCAGCGAGACCAGGTAGGACGTGAACTCCCACTTCGGGTGGGCCTGGTACGGGAACGTGCCGTTGTTGATCTGCGGTCCGCGGTACCCGAACAGCGTGATCGCGACCATCGAGATCATGAACAGCACGAGCCACGCGGGGCCGGTGTGGCTGCCGTAGAAGCGGCTGGAGCGCTCCAACCGCGCGGGGTCGTTCTTGCGGCGGATCAGCGCGAACGTCGCCAGGCTGACCAGCAGCAGGGTCCCGATGAGGTCTTCGATGAAGCCGGTGATCCGCCACTCGCCGATGATCGGGATGTAGAACAGTGGGTCGAACAGCGCGCCGACGGCCTCGATGATGGTCAGCGTCAAGATGATGAAGGCCCAGAAGGTCACGAAGTGCGCGACGCCCGGGACGCTCCACTTCAGGAGCCGCTTCTGGCCGAAGACCTCGACGAACTGCAGGCCGATGCGCTTGTTGGCGCCCTTCAAGCGGCCGGGGCTCGGCTGCCCGCTGCTGATGAGCTTGAACAAGAACAGCGCCCGGCGGCCGGCGATGGCCAGGCTGATTGCCATGATGCCCAGGCCGACGACGAGCCGGATGGTCTGGTCGGTGTCCACGCGGGTCCTCCGTGAGTGCTGCTGCAGTTCCGCGCGCGAGCCTATCTGCGCGCCCGGTAGAGCGTACGGGCGGGACGCCGAAGCGGCTACCGGTGGGTAACTTCGGCAGGCCTCAGTAGAGCGAGCCGAGCACCGCGGAGCCGACGTCCCACAGGAAGAACGTGAGCGGCGCGGCCAGCAGCAGGGCCAGCACCAGCGCCAGCAGCTTCATGCCGGCGTGCGGTCCGCCGTCCCGCCCTCGCATCCGCCGCAGCATGCCCCAGAGCGTGACACAACCAGGGGTTGAGTCGGGAACACTCAAGGTGGGGTGGCGGTTGCAGTGGTCATGGGCTAACGTGAGCCCGCTCCACTCAACTACGTCTCGTAAGGACCCCACCATGGCACGAGCGGTCGGCATCGACCTCGGCACCACCAACAGCGTCGTCAGCGTCCTCGAGGGTGGCGAGCCCACGGTCATCGCCAACGCCGAGGGCTCGCGCACGACCCCGTCCATCGTGGCCTTCGCCAAGAACGGCGAGGTCCTGGTGGGTGAGGTCGCCAAGCGCCAGGCCGTCACGAACGTCGAGCGGACCATCCGCTCCGTCAAGCGCCACATGGGCACCGACTGGTCCCAGGAGATCGACGGCAAGACCTTCAACCCGCAGCAGATCAGCGCCTTCGTGCTGCAGAAGCTCAAGCGCGACGCGGAGGCCTACCTCGGCGAGCCGGTGACGGACGCGGTCATCACGGTGCCGGCCTACTTCAGCGACCACGAGCGGCAGGCCACCAAGGAGGCCGGTGACATCGCCGGCCTCAACGTCCTGCGCATCGTCAACGAGCCCACCGCCGCCGCGCTCGCGTACGGCATCGAGTCGCAGGACGCCGCGCGCGTCGCTGTCTACGACCTCGGCGGTGGCACGTTCGATATCTCGATCCTCGAGCTCGCCGACGGCGTGTTCCGCGTGCGCTCGACGGCGGGCGACACGTTCCTCGGTGGCGAGGACTTCGACAACGCGATCGTCGAGCACATGCTCGCGAGCTTCTCG
>JBKJVH010000104.1:0-8600 GCA_046590985.1 Mycobacteriales bacterium | reverse complement strand
CGCGGCGGAGCTGGCCGATGGCGCCGGCGGCCGCAGCGACCCCTTCGCCATGCTGCCGTTCTGCGGCTACAACATGGGCGACTACATGAACCACTGGCTGGAGATCGGCGAGGCCACCACGGCCGACAAGCTGCCGAAGATCTACTACGTCAACTGGTTCCGCAAGAACGAGCAGGGCAAGTGGCTGTGGCCCGGCTTCGGCGAGAACGCCCGCGTCCTGAAGTGGATCGTGGACCGGGCCGAGGGCAACGCCACGGGCGTCGAGACCCCGATCGGCATCCTGCCGGCGCCGGGTGAGCTCGACCTCGACGGCCTGGACCTGCCTGCCGAGGACCTCGAGCTGCTGCTGAGCGTGGACACCAACATCTGGAAGCAGGAGGCCGGGCTCATCCCGGAGTACTTCGCGCAGTTCGGTGACCACCTGCCCAAGGCCCTGACCGAGGAGCACGCCAAGCTCGTCGAGCGCCTCAACGGCTAACGGCCCGGTACGTTCAGGAGCCCGCCACCCCGCTGGGGTCGGCGGGCTCCGGCGTGTCTACGGGGCCAGCCGTCCGGTGATCACCGGTAGGTCCTTCAGCGTGACGATCCCGGGCTCAGCCGCCACCACGTACGGCACCGCATCCCAGTCGGCCGGGGCAGGCAGTGCAGCACCGGCCGAAGACCTGGACGACGTACGAGCCCTGCACGTCGAAGGTCAGCCGGTCCAGCGTCACCTCACCGCCGGTGATCCACGCCGCCGTGCGCGTACACCCCGACGAGCTCGAGGTCGGCGCGCTTGTCCACAGGGGCGCGCTGGTGCGCTGCGTCGAGGTCCGTCATGCTGGCAGCATGCGCACCGTGATCCTGGGGGAACGCCCGCCCGAGCTCGAGGACTTCCTCGCTCGGCGTCGCGCCTTGGGCCAGGACGGACACGACGAGGTGTGGGAGGGGGTCTACCACGTGGCACCCCACGCCCACACTGACCACGGCATCCTGGAATTCGCGCTCGGGGTCGTCCTGAGCCCCCACGTACAGCGGGCCGGGCTGGTCGCCACGACCGCCTTCAACCTGGGCACGGGCCTGCTCGACTTCCGGGTCCCCGACCTGGGTGTCCACCGTTCGCGTCCCGGTGTGCTCCACGCCCCGACTGCGCTGCTCGTCGTGGAGGTGCTGTCCCCGGACGACGAGAGCTATGAGAAGTTCGGCTTCTACGCCGCGCACGGCGTGCAGGAGATCCTGGTCGCGGACCCGGAGGAGCGATGGGTCCGCTGCTACGACCTCAGCGGACCGGAGCCGGTCGAGGTCGACCGCAGCGAGGTCCTCGACGTCGCGATGGCGGACGTGATCGCGCAGATCGCCTGGCCGACGGGTTGATCCTCGGCCATCCGGTGCCGATACCCAGAACGTGAACTGCTCCTCCTGCGGTGCCCTCGCGCGGGCCGATGCGGCCTGGTGCGGCCAGTGCCACCAGCCGCTCAGCGCACCGTCGCGGGCGGTACCGCGGCAGGAGCCGCTGCGCTTCGTCCCTACGTACAGCAGGTGGCGCAAGACGGACACCTCGTTCGGGCCGGCGGGGCGGGTGGCGTGGACCGTCGCGATGGCGCTGGTCGCGGCGATGGCGCTGTTCAGCCAGAACCCCTTCGCGATCGGGCCGCTGTGCTTCCTCCTGGTGCCGCTGGTGCTGCGGAGCGTGTGGGCGAAGACGCGGGTGAGCTGAGGCGCGCGGGCTAGGCTGCTGCGGGACGGCGAAGGAGGTGGCTCATGGGTCTGCGTGACCTCCTGTACGGCGCCTACGAGCGCCGGCTTGCGGGCTCGCTGCACCGGAGCTCGGCGTCCGTGCCGCGGCACGTCGGCGTCATCCTCGACGGGAACCGGCGCTGGGCGAAGTCAGTCGGAGCGTCGTCCAAAGAGGGGCACCAGGCCGGCGCCGACAAGATCGTCGACCTGCTCGCGTGGTGCGACGAGGCCGGCGTCGAGGTGGTCACGCTGTGGCTGCTGAGCACCGACAACCTGGCCCGGCCCGAGGCCGAGCTGACCCCGCTGCTCCGGATCATCGAGGGCGTCGTCACCGACCTGGCCCGGCCGGAGAACCCCTGGACCCTCAACATCGTCGGCGCTCTGGACCTGCTGCCGTCCGAGACCAGCCGCCTCCTCAAGGAGGCTGCCGACGGCACCGGCGGCCGGCCTGGGGTGCTGGTCAACATCGCGATCTGCTACGGCGGTCGGCGTGAGATCGCCGACGCGGTCCGCTCGCTGCTGCAGGCGCACGCGGCCGCCGGCACCTCGCTGGAGGAGGTCGCGGAGTTCCTCGACGTCGAGCACATCGCGGAACACCTCTACACCCGCGGCCAGCCCGATCCCGACCTGGTGATCCGCACCAGCGGCGAGCAGCGGCTCGGCGGTTTCCTGCTCTGGCAGAGCGCGCACAGCGAGTTCTACTTCTGCGACGCCTACTGGCCGGACTTCCGGCGGGTCGACTTCCTGCGGGCGCTCCGGGCCTACTCCGCACGGCAACGGCGCTACGGCTCGTAACGCAAAGTTCACCGGCGTCACCCCTTGGCTCGAGCGTGTCGCGCGTCCCACGCCGTCGGGTGCGTCCTACCTTTTTGGGTAGCGGTGGGGCAACCCGTCCCGCCGTTCGGGAGGCCCTGTTGCGCGCACTGCGTGTGAGGAGGGCCGAGACCCGGCCCTGGTGGCCCGGTCCCGGCTCTGCGGTCAAGGAGGGCTCCATCCCGTGAACAAGACCTTCGTGCTCGACACGTCCGTCCTGCTGTCCGACCCTGGCGCGATGGGCCGGTTCGCGGAGCACGAAGTGGTCCTCCCGCTGGTGGTCATCTCCGAGCTCGAGGGCAAGCGCGACCACCCCGAGCTCGGCTGGTTCGCCCGGCAGGCGTTGCGGGTCCTGGACGACCTGCGCATCGAGCACGGCCGTCTCGACCAGCCGATCCCGGTCGCCCAGGGCAGCCTGCGGGTCGAGCTCAACCACTCCTCGATGGAGGGCCTGCCTGCCGGCTTCCGCGTCGCCGACAACGACAGCCGCATCCTGGCGGTGGCGTTCAACCTGGCGTCCGAGGGCGCGGACGTCGTGCTGGTCAGCAAGGACCTGCCGCTGCGGGTGAAGGCGGCTGCCATCGGGCTGCCCGCGCAGGAGTACCGCGCCGAGCTCGCCGTGTCCTCGGGCTGGACCGGGATGGCGGAGATCAGCGTGGAGTCGGCCGACCTGGACGCGCTCTACGAGGCCGGCCGCCTGGAGCTCCCCGAGGCTCGTGAGCTGCCGACCCACACCGGCTTGGTGCTGCTGTCCGACCGCGGCTCGGGCCTGGGTCGGGTCGCCCCGGACAAGTCCGTCCGGCTCGTCCGCGGGGACCGCGACGCTTTCGGCGTACACGGTCGGTCGGCCGAGCAGCGGGTCGCGATCGAGCTGCTGCTCGACCCTGAGATCGGCATCGTCTCCCTGGGCGGCAGGGCGGGTACGGGGAAGTCCGCGCTCGCGTTGTGCGCCGGTCTGGAATCTGTTCTCGAGCGGCGGGCGCAGAAGAAGATCGTGGTGTTCCGGCCGCTGTACGCGGTGGGTGGCCAGGAGCTCGGGTACCTGCCCGGTGACGCCTCGGAGAAGATGGGGCCGTGGGCGCAGGCCGTCTTCGACACCCTCGGCGCGCTCGTGCAGCCCGAGGTCATCGAGGAGGTGATGGCCCGCGGGCTCCTCGAGGTCCTGCCGCTCACCCACATCCGTGGCCGGTCCCTGCACGACGCGTTCGTCATCGTCGATGAGGCCCAGTCGCTCGAGCGCGGTGTGTTGCTCACCGTGCTGTCGCGACTGGGCCAGGGGTCGCGGGTCGTGCTCACGCACGACGTCGCGCAGCGGGACAACCTGCGGGTCGGTCGTCATGACGGCGTGGCCGCGGTGATCGAGACCCTCAAGGGGCACCCGCTTTTTGCCCATATGACGCTGACCCGCTCGGAGCGGTCCCCGATCGCGGCGCTCGTCACCGAGATGCTCGAGGACCTGCCGCTGTAGCTGCGGATCTCGACCACGGTGACGCCCCAGCCGGCAACGAAACTTGTGAAAATGGGAGGTACGTCTGGCTTGGGGGATATGGCTTGAATCGTCTAGGCTCTGGGAAGCGAGATTCCTCACGGACTCGCCCGCGGACCCCGAGACCCGCTCCTCCCTGCTGGGTGGGAGGAGCGGGTCTCGGCTCGTCAGGGCACCGTGACGCCGGCGTGCTCGTGCCACCCGGTTCGGACGAGTAGTCCTTTCCGCCCATTCACCTCTCCGCAAGCAGCCCCTGACACAGCGTGACGAGCCAGGGGGGGCGAAGCGGACCAACCGGGGGAGACCCGGCGGGTCAGGTGGGGTCGCTGCAGCTGGTCCGGCGGCCGGTAGCCGTGGAGACCGGCTGCCTCCGTCGTGAGCGGGCCATCCCCGGACTGTCACAACGCGTCAGGCAGACGGCGACGGGCAGGCGCCAGATTCGTCCCTGATACGTGGTCCGTGGTGGCCGCGTCGCTCGGGGGGATTGATCTCATGGCACGACAGAACTCAGCCAGCCAGATGAGGAAAGTGCGGAGGGCGCGGCCCACGGTGGCGGTCTGCGCGGTTGCGCTGCTGGCGTACGCCGTGGTGGGCCCGGTGAGCGCCGCCTACGGCTCGTCGCTGACCGGGAGCACCTTCGAGATCGACACCAACGCCAACCTGACGGTCGACGGGGCCGGCACCGACTGGCTGTTGGGCAGTGCGATGCGCGCCGGCGTCACCGTGGTCCCGGACGCCCCGAGCGGGGGCGGCGACGACTCCTTCACCCAGGGCACCCACGAGGACACCGCCGTGCCCACCGTCGCGACCGGCTCGATCCCGCCGAACAAGAGCGACCTGAAGCACTTCGGGGTCTTCACCGAGCAGACCGGCAGCGCGCTGTTCCTCAACGTGTTCTGGACCCGGGTGCAGGACCCGAGCGGGACGACCAACATGGACTTCGAGTTCAACCAGTCGGCGACGACCAAGAACGACCCGAGCGGCTCGACGCAGATCATCCCTGTACGCACCACCGGGGACCTGCTCCTCACCTACGACCTGAGCAACGGTGGGTCGGTCGCCACCCTCAGCAAGCGCTTCTGGGACGGCAGCTCGTGGGGGCCGGCGACCGCACTCACCGGTACGCAGGCGCTGGGCAGCATCAACAGCAGCGCCATCGCCGCCGCCGCCTCGGGCGGCCTCGGGTCACTGAGCCCGCGGACGTTCGGCGAGGCGTCGGTCGACCTGGCCGCCCTGCTCCCGGTCGACCAGGGCTGCCTGACCTACGGCTCGGCCTACCTCAAGAGCCGCAGCTCGGATTCCTTCAACTCCGAGCTGAAGGACTTCATTGCCCCCCAGTCGGTCAGCATCAGCAACTGCGGCACCGTGAAGGTCCACAAGGTGGACGCCAACGGCCCGCTCGCCGGCGCCGGCTTCACGCTGTACAAGGATGCCGCGCCGATCGGCGTCAGCCGCGGGGCCGGCGACACCGTGGTGGCCGGCACCTGCACCACGAACGGCAGCGGTGACTGCTCGATCACGGACGTGAAGAAGGGCGACTACTGGCTCGTCGAGACGACCGTCCCGGCCGGCCACGACGCAGCGGCCGACACCGCCGTCAGCATCACCGCGGGCGACCAGGTCGTCGCGCTGACCCTGGACGACCCGATCCAGACCGGCACCATCACCGTCACCAAGAACGCCGTGCCTGACGATGCCCAGGACTTCACCTTCAGCCTCGACGGCACGCCGTTCTCCCTCGACGACGACCCGACCGACGCGACGCTGCCGGCGACCAGGTCCTTCACCGTCCCGGTGGGCAGTCACACCGTCACCGAGACGGCGATCCCGGTCGGCTGGACGCTGACCGGCCTCACCTGCACCGACCCCTCCGGGGGCACCACGACCAGCGGGGCGACGGCAACGATCGCGCTGGCCAAGGGCGAGACGGTCGCCTGCACGTACACCGACGCGTTCACCACGCTCAACCCGGCGCTGAGCACCCAGGCGGTCTCCGCCGGCGGTGGCGCCTGGAACGACAACGCGTCACTGACCGGTGACGGCACCCACCCGGTGACCGGCACCGTCGAGTTCTTCGCCTGCGCCGCCGCCGCCGTGGCGACCCCGTGCACCTCCGGTGGCGCCGTCGTGGGGACCTCGGCTCCCGTCGTCCACGGCAGCGGCACGGCCTACTCGGCCGCAACGACCGCGCCGTACACGCCGTCGGCCGCGGGGTGGACCTGCTTCCGGGCGGTGTTCACCAGCACGAGTGCCTTCTACAGCGACAGCACCCACACCAACGCCACCACCGAGTGCTTCCTCAAGCAGGCCCAGGACCTCACCGTCAGCAAGACGGCCAGCGCGGCCTACGGCCGGCTCTACCACTGGACGATCGACAAGTCGGTCGACGCTGCGTCGGTCTCGATCCCCCAAGGCGGTACGGCCACCTCCGCCTACACCGTGACGGTCGGCAACACGCACCAGGACAGCGCCTGGACCGTCACGGGCAACGTGACGGTGACCAACCCGAACCCGGTCGCCTTCACCGGCGTGACCATCACCGACGCCATCAACAACGGTGCCGGCAGCTGCGCGGTCACCGGCGGGACGAACGCGACGGTCCCGGCCGGCGGCACCCTGGTGCTGCCGTACAGCTGCACCTACAGCACCGCGCCGAGCCCGGCTGCGGGCACCAACACCGCCACGGCGGGCTGGGATGCAGCGAGCTACTTCACGCCGGGCTCGTCCGCTCAGGGCACGGCGAACGTGGACTTCGCAGCCGTCACGCCCAGCGTCAGCGACGAGGTCGTCACCGTGATGGACACCGTCCAGGGCGTCCTCGGGACCCTCGACGCGCGGACCGCCCTGAACCCGACGGTCTACCGCTACACGGTGGACCACAGCGGCGTCGCGGGCACCTGCACCAGCTATGACAACACCGCGTCGTACGTCACGAACGACAGCGTCACGACCGGCTCCTCCGCCGCCAGTGTCTCGGTGTGCGTCGGGGCCGACCTGACCGTCGCGACCTCCGCCAGCGGCGGCAAGGCACGCGATGACCTGTGGACCCTGGACAAGCAGGTCGACCAGACCAAGGTCACCGTGGCCAAGGACGGCACCGCGACGTTCACCTACCAGGTGGTCGTCGCGCCGGCCGGCTCGGTCGACTCGGCGTACTCCCTGACGGGCATCGCCACGGTCACCAACCCGAACGACTGGGAGGCCATCACGGCCACCGTGACCGTCGCCTCCGACGTCGGCGGCGGCGTGGCCTGCACGGTCACCGGCGGTACCGGCGTCGTGGTGCCGAAGGGCGGCAGCCTCAGCGTGCCCTACAGCTGCACCTTCAGCGGAGCACCGGCTTCCAGCGGTACGGCGACAGCCACTGCCGTCTGGAACGGCACCGTTGCGCACACGCCGGGGAGCAGCGCGACCGGCAGCGCTCCGGTGGCGTTCGCCCTCGGCAGCGAGACCCACAAGACCGTGACGGTCGTCGATGACAAGACCGACCCGGCGAACCCGGTGGTGCTCGGCGTCCGCGACGTCGCGGACGGCGCGCACACCTACACCTACAGCGTCACCAAGGCCGGCGTCGACGGTGAGTGCACCGACTACACCAACACCGCCAGCCTCACCGAGACCGGCCAGTCGGCGTCGAGGACGGTGACGGTCTGCGTCGGGCTCGACCTGGTCGTCAGCAAGACCGCACTGGCCACCGACCACCGCACCTTCCTGTGGGGCATCACCAAGGACGTGGACAAGACCACGCAGAGCATCGCCCCGGACGGCACCGCCACCTTCAACTACACGGTGACGGCCACCCCGAGCGGCATCACGCGCGACGGCTGGTCGGTCAGCGGGCAGATCAAGGTCACCAACCCGAACCACTGGGAGTCTGTGAAGGCGGACATCACGGACGTGGTCGACTCCGGAGGTGGCGCCTCCTGCACCGTCGGTGGTGGCGCGGGCGTCACGATCGCGGCCGGTGCCACGGTTTCGCTCGACTACACCTGCAGCTTCACGAGCCAGCCGGCCGATGGGGTCAACACCGCAACGGCGGCTTGGGACAGTGAGCTCGCGGCGACCACCCACGGCTCGGCGACCGGGACGGCCGACGTCGTGTTCGTACCGGCCAGCAAGACCAACGAGACGATCACGGTCGTCGATGACAAGACCGACCCGGCGCACCCGGTGACCCTGGGCACGGCGACCTACGGCGACGGTCCTCAGACGTTCACGTACAGCGTGGACAAGCAGGGCGTCTCGGGGGCGTGCACGGACTACACCAACACCGCGACGATCAGCGAGACCGAGCAGTCGGCCTCCAAGACGGTGACGGTCTGCGTCGGTCAGGCGCTGGGCGTCAGCGCGCAGGCCGCCGGGTCGTTCGACCGCACCTACCTGTGGTCGATCGACAAGGTGGTCGACCAGACCACCCGCGCGGCGGCCGCCGGCGCAACTGCGACGTTCACCTACACCGTCCGGGCGGTCCCCGGTGCGGTCGCCGACAGCGGTTACGCCCTCAGCGGCACCGTCACGGTGACCAACCCGAACGCCTGGGAGGACGTCGCCAGTGACGTGACTGTGCTCACCGACCTCGGTGGTG
>JBKJVH010000240.1:0-9231 GCA_046590985.1 Mycobacteriales bacterium | reverse complement strand
CGCTTGATTTTTTTCCGACATTTCGTGGTTAACGAGATCATCGTCGGCTTCCTCGGCCCGCTTCCCCTGCCCCGACATCCGGAGTCGAGACCTGTCACCCCCTTCGGGTGTTGCTGTCTCCACAGGTTACGCGCTCCGGCGACAAAAGCAGAACCGGCCTGGTGCTGGTTTGGCAGCGGACTCGCCAGCGTTTCCGCTGTCGATCCAGCAGCAGCCTGATCGGCTGACGAAGCGGGAGCCGCCACGACCCCACCCGCACGGCAGCAGCCTCAGGTCAGGTTGATCGCCGCGAGCTCGCCCCGCGGGGCCGGCAGGCTCGGCAACGCCGCGCGACCCAGCCGCATGCGGAGCTGCTCGGCCGGCATCGGCCGCCCGAGGTGGTAGCCCTGTGCGACGTCGCAGCCCAGGTCGGCGAGCGCCACGAGCAGTTCCTCCGACTCGACGCCCTCCGCGACCGCACGGGCCCCCATGGAGTGCGCCAGGTTCACGGTGGCCCGCACCAGCGCCAGGTCACCGTCGTTGATGAGCATCCCCGACACGAACGACCTGTCGACCTTGAGCTCGTGCACCGAGGTGCGCTGCAGGAACGACAGCGAGGAGTAGCCGGTCCCGAAGTCGTCGACGCTGATCTCCACGCCGAGGCGCCGGAGCCGGCTGAGGACCTCCTCGACGACCTCGAGCTCGGAGGTCGCGGTGGTCTCGGTGATCTCCAGGACCAGCCGCTGCGCGGCCAGCCCGTGCCGGGCGAGCACGGCGGCGACGTCGTCGGGCAGCGAGCGGTCCATCAGGCTGCGGGCGGCGAGGTTGACCGCGACAGACAGCGGCCGGCCCGGGCTCTGCCAGCTCGCGCACTCCTCGACGGCCATCTCGAGGATCCGGAGCGTGAAGGGCCGGACGAGTCCGGACTGCTCCGCGACGCCGACGAACTCGCCGGGCTGCAGCAGCCCGCGTACGGGGTGGTTCCAGCGCACGAGCGCTTCGGCACCGATGACGGCGCCGGTCACGAGGTCGACCTGCGGCTGGTAGTACACGACGAGCTGGTCCTCCAGGGCGGCCCGGAGCTCCCCGACCAGAGCCAGCCGGGTCACGCTGGTGTCGTCGCGCAACGGGTCGTAGCGCAACCACGCGCCGCGCTCGTGCTTGGCCTGGTACATCGCGACGTCGCACCGCCGGAACAGCTCTTCGGCGTTGCCCGCATCGTCGGGGTAGCAGGCGATCCCGATGCTGGCCTCGACCGAGAGCTGGAGCCCCTCGAACTCGACCGGCTCGCACAGGATGGACAGCACCCGCGCCGCGATCGGCTCCGCCGACAGCGGGTCCGGCAGCCCGCTGAGCAGGATGGCGAACTCGTCCCCACCGAGCCGGGCGACCAGATCGCCGGCCTTGACCGACCGGCGCAGCCGCTGCGCGACCACCTGCAGCAGCACGTCCCCCGCGGCGTGCCCGAGGGTGTCGTTGATCTCCTTGAAGTGGTCCAGGTCCAGCAGCAGCAGCGCCGTCGTGCCGACATTGGCCTCCAGCGCCGCGGTGGTCCGGGCGTTCAGCAGCACCCGGTTCGCCAGCCCTGTCAGGTGGTCGTGCGACGCCTCGTGCGCCTGCCGCGCGGCCTCCCCGCAGACGTCGTCGTACAAGTAGGCGTTCAGGAGCGTGGTGCTCACCGCATGCGCGTACGCCGAGAGCAGCTGCCGCTCCCGCCCGGACAGCTTGACCGGCGCGTCGAACGACAGCCGGAGGCTGCCGAGGCGGCCGGTCGGCCCGGTCAGCGGCGCGACCACGCAGGTCGCGGGCACGCTGCGGCGGCCCAGGTCGAGCTCCACGAACGGCGCCCGTGCCTCGCCCCGGTCAGCCTCCCAGCACAGCTCGCCGTCGGCGTCGAAGGAGTACACCCGGTCGGCTCGGTCCTTGCGTGCTGACAGGGCGAGCACGACGGCGTCGGTCCGGAACATCGCGCTGGCCCGGGACAACGCGGCCCGAGCGACCTCGACCTCGTCCAGCTTGTTGAGCTCGCGGGCGGACGCCTCGAGCTGCTGCCAGGCATCACGTTCCTGAGCCGCAGACAGATAAGCCCGGTAGCCGCCCCACACGACCACCAGCACCGGCGGTACTGCCCAGAGCGCAGGCTCGCTCCGCTCGGCGAGCGCAAGCAGCCCCACGGCGGAGAGGACGTTGCCGGCCCAGACAACCGCAGCCATCTTGGTGCTGTCGGCGACGACGCTCGACCAGGTCCGCCCGCTGGCCACCGAGACCACCAGGCTGGTGAGCACGCCGCTCGACACGCTGAAGGTGGTTGCCGCGGCCAGCAACGCGAGCACCGGCCAGACCCCGGTCAGGGTGTACGGCGGCTCCGCGGTCACGCTGACGACCACGTCGGCGACCCCGGCCGCGATCGTGAAGGTCGCGGCGTTGAACACGGACTTGAGCAGACCTCGGCGGGCCACCAGGTGCACCGCCATCACCAGCGGTCCGGCGAGCAGGGTGAACCAGCCCGGCGAGACCACAGAGAAGCCCACCAGCGCGCAACCCTCGCCCCAGGTGAAGGAGAAGTAGTCGCCGTTGATGCGCACCCGGAGCAGCGCCAGCTCCGACACCGGCAGGGCGACGACCAGCAGGCCCAGCTGCCACATCGCCAGGGACGTGCCCTGCACCTGCCAGAACGCGAGCGCGGCGACCACCCCGGCCACCAGGACCGCCGCGCCGACGACGACGTGCAGCCGGGACGGCCGCTCCGTCCCCGTACCAGCGGTCCTGATCGTCATGTCGGTCAGCCGAGTCCGAGCGGCGTCAGCAGCGCGCTGACCTCACCAGCGATGATCCGGCCGTACTTCGGCTGGTCCCCGTAGAAGGCGGTCAGGAAGCCGCCGCGGTAGCTGGTGCCCGCCGAGCCGTCGGCCGGGCTCGGGGCATCGCCCGCGCCGCTGTAGTCGTTGCTCGTCCAGGCGCTCCCGGTCCACGCGGAACCGGTCCAGGCCGAGCCGGTCCACGCGCTGCCCGTCCAGGCCGAGCCGGTCCAGGCGCTGCCCGTCCAGGCCGAGCTCGTCCACGCAGAGCCGGTCCAGGCACTGCCCGTCCACGCGGAGCCGGTCCACGCAGAGCCCGTCCAGGCCGAGCCGGTCCAGGCCCCGCACCACGAGGAGGAGTCATCGTTCAGCAGCCAGGTCACGTCCCCGCAGCTCGAGGACAGCGGTGACGCCAACCCACGGGAGGCCTGCAGCGAGCCGGTACCCGTCGCGATGGGTAGCTGCGGAAGCACCAGCCCGACGCTCGCGTTCACCGCGGACTTGATCTGCAGCCGGCCGGCGCCTTGGAGCGTCGTCGCGACGCCGGTCAGCCGGACCGCGGTGCTGACCAGGGCGTACTTCACCTGGTCCGGCGTCCAGGTCGGGTGTGCCGCGAGCAGCAGCGCTGCGGCGCCGCTGGTCACCGCGGTGGCCTCGGACGTGCCCGACCCCTTGATGTAGGCCGAGCCGACCAGCGCCTGCGGGTTCTGCACCTCGATGAGCGAGCCCGGCGCGCGGGTCGCGACCAGCGTCCGGCCGGGAGCGACCAGGTCGGGCTTCATGCGCCCCTGCGCCGTCGGGCCCTGCGAGGACCACGCCGGCACCGAGTCGTTGGCGGCGTTGCTGTCGCCCTTGTCGTCGTAGGCGCCCACGGTGACGACCAGCGGGTCGTCACCCGGCTTGAGGATCGTGCCCATGTTGGGGCCGGAGTTGCCCGCCGCGGCGACGACCGTGATGCCCATGGTCCAGAGCTTCTCGACCGCGAAGTTCAGCGGGTCGATCAACGGGTCCTGCGTGGACGGAACGCCCCAGGACAGGTTGAGGACCTTGATGTTGTAGGTGTCCTTGAACGCCCCGATCCAGGTCATCGCGCTCAGCACGGTCGAGACGTCGGTCGCGCCGTTCCGCCCCGCCGCCTTCACCGCGATGATGTTCGCGGCAGGCGCGACCCCCGTACGCGGCTTGGTGCCGGCCGCCGTGCCGTCCCCGGCAGCGATGCCGGCCATCACGGTGCCGTGCCCGAAGCTGTCGACGGTGTTCTGGTTCTCGCCGGAGAAGTCCGGGCCCTGGAGCAGCCGACCCGCGAGGTCCCCGACCGAGCTGACCCCGGTGTCGAGGACGGCGATGCCGACGCCGGTTCCCTTGTTCCCGGTCTGCGCCCAGGTGGCCGGTGCCTGGGAGTTCCAGGCGTAGGAGGAGGACGTGACGCTCTCGTCCCAGGTGTTGCCGGACAGGTGGATGGCGCGGTCGGCCGTGACAGCGGTGACCCCGGCAGCCCTCCCGAGGGCAGCGAGCTGGTCGGCCGGCACGGCGGCGGCGACGCCGCGGATGATGCCCAACGGGCGCAGGTGCCGGCCACCGGCCACCAGGACGGCGGCCCGAACGAGCGACTGCGAGGTCCCGGAGACCACCACGCGGACGCTCGCGTGGCCCTTCGTGCGCAGGCCCGGGTCGAGGGTGTGCGGCCGCGGCGCCGCCGAGGCGGTTCCCGAAGCGGCCAGCAGTGCCGGCCCCGCCACGAGGGCGAGCACGGTCGCGGGCGCCAGGAACGCGCGGGCCCTGCGGTGCGGCTGGCCAGCCATCAAACTTCCCCTCAGTAAGCACATCGTTACTTTCTGCAATGATCCTCGGCGTCGGCGTCCCGAGACGGCATGACTCGAAGTGACCACTTCCCGCGAGGCAAACGGTCCAGAAGGCGATCGTCCTCAGCCGAGCTGGAGCAGCCCCGCGGCGTTGTCGTGCAGCACGGCGCGCAGCCAGTCGTCCCCCAGGTCGAGTCGCTCCAGCACCTCGAGCTGGTGCGCGAACGGGTAGGGCGTGTTCGGGAAGTCCGTGCCGAGCAGGATCCGGTCCTGCAGGTCCAGCAGCCGCGGGCGCAGCTCGCGCGGGAAGGGCCAGCTCGCCTCGGTGAAGTCGGTGAAGGCCATCGTGGTGTCGAGATGCACCTGCTCGTAGGTGTCGGCGAGCGCCAGGAAGTCGCCGTACTCCGGCAGCCCCATGTGGGCAATCACCGCGGTCAGCCGCGGGTGCCGCTTCAGCACCTCCCCGAACGGACCCGGCCCGGTGAACACACCCGGCGCCGGCCCGGACCCGCAGTGCGTGACGACCGGGATACCGGCGTCGGCCAGCACGCCCCAGGTCTCGTCCAACAGCGGATCGCGCGGGTCGTACGCGCCGACCTGCACGTGCACCTTCACCAGCTGCGCGCCCGCGCTGAGCTGCTCGGTGACGTAGTCCAGCACGCCTGGCTCCGGATAGAGCGTCAGGGTGTGCAGCACGTCCTCGTGCTGACGCGCGAAGTCGGCTGCCCACGCGTTCAGCCAGGACGCCATCCCCGGCTTGTGCGCGTACACCAAGGACGGGAAGGCCCGTACGCCCAGAGCTCGGAGCCTCGCGAGCCGGTCAGCTTCATCTGTGCGGTACGCGATCGGCCACGGTGCCCCGGTCAGCGGACCCGCCGAGTCGAAGTACGCCCAGACCTTGTCCATCACCTGCCGCGGCATGAAGTGGACATGGACGTCGATCAGCCCGGGGAGCCCCAACCCCTGCCAGAAGGCCGGGACGTCAGCGTCGCGCACGCTTGTCGGCGGCCCGACCCTTGACCGCCCGGCCCATCGCCTTGGCGATGTCACGCTTGGCGTCCCGCTCCGACATGGCCTGCCGCTTGTCGTGGCTCTTGCGGCCCTTGGCGAGCGCGATCTCGACCTTGGCGTGCCCGTCGCTGAAGTACAGCTGCAGCGGGATGATCGCGAGCCCGGACTCCTTGGTCTTGAAGCTGAGCTTGAGGATCTCCTCCTTGTGGAGCAGCAGCTTGCGCTGACGCCGCGGCGCGTGGTTGTTCCAGGTGCCCTCGGTGTACTCCGGGATGTGGGCGCCCATCAACCACGCCTCGCCGTCCTGGATCACCGCGTACGCGTCGACCAACGAGCAACGGCCCTGGCGGAGGGACTTCACCTCCGTACCGGTCAGCACGATGCCGGCCTCGAAGGTGTCCATCAGGTCGTAGTCGTAGCGGGCCTTCTTGTTCTGGGCGACGAGCTTGCCGCGACCCATCTCGCGCTTGCTCTCGGGCCTGGCGGCCGGGCGGTTCATCCGCGCCCCCCGAGGTCGGCGAGCAGACCGCTCAGCACCTCGATGGCGCGCTTCAGCGCCAGGTCGGTGCTGCTCCCGGCGGCGACCTCGATGTCGGGCTCGATGCCGACGCCCTCAACAGAACGGCCGCTCGGGAGGGCGTAACGCGCGACCGTCAACGCCAGCGAGCTGCCGTCCGGGAGCGTGTGCGGTTCCTGCACGCTGCCCTTGCCGAACGTCCGCGAGCCCACCACCACGGCTCGGCCGCGGTCCTGCAGGGCACCGGTGACGACCTCGGCGGCGCTCGCCGTGCCACCGTCGACGAGCACGACGAGCGGGGTGCGAGTGTCGCCCCTGCCCGCGGCGTCCAGGCGCTGCGGATCCTCATCCCGGCGCGTGTAGGTGACCACGGCGCCACCGTCGAGGAAGGCACCGGCCATCTCGACGGCCTCCGACAGCAGACCTCCCGGGTCACCTCGCAGGTCCAGCACGATCCCGCTCACGTGCTGGCGGTGCAGCGCGGCGACCGCGTCGCGGACCTGCCGGCCGACACCCTTGCTGAACGCCGGGACCACGATCTTGCCGACGTGCGGGCTCACCATCGCCCAGGTCACCTCCAGAGCCGGCACCCGCTCACGGGTCAGCACCAGCGTCCGCAGGCTCGAGCCCCGGCTGAGCAGCAGCGCGACGCGGGTGCCCGGCAGACCGCGGAGGGTCGCGGCGACGTCCGCCGGCGACAGCCCCCGGGTGGTGCGGTCGTCGACCGCCCGCAGCTCGTCGCCGACCCGCACCCCGGCCTGTTCGGCGGGGCTCACGGCGGCGACCTGCGACACCACCAGTTGAGTGCCGGCCGGGCGGAGCCACAGCCCGATCCCTGCGTAGGCCCCGGTGCCGCCGGCGTCCTCGGCCCAGCTCCCCCACTGGTCGCCGGCAGCGGCCAGCATCGCCTTGATCGCGGCCGCGTCCAGCGCGCTCCGGTTCACCCGGTTGAGCCCGGAGCCGGCGATCTGCGAGGCGGCGTCGTCGAGCACCCCGGTGGCCGGTGCGGCCGTGGCGTCCGGGTCCGGTGTGCTGCCCGACCCGGCGGTGACGCCGAGCACGAAGGCGGCGGCGAGCGAGCCGGCCAGGCCCAGCCCCATCGCGACCCGACGGGTCACGGTGCGCAGGCGGGGGGTCATCCAGTGGAGTCTACGGCGCGGATCAGACCCGGAGGTGGCGACGGAGCGTGAAGAACGACGCGAAGCTGGCCATCAACACCCCCGCGATGAGGATCAGCGGGATCGTGCTGATCACGTCGTTCCAGCCGATGAAGTTGGTGAACTTCACCAGCGGCCGGAGCTTGCCGTTGATGAAGTAGGAGTACCCCAGGCACACCAGCCCCACGGCCCCCGCTGCACCCAGCAGCCCCGCGATCGCGCCTTCGAGCAGGAACGGCATCTGGATGTAGAGGTTGCTGGCGCCGACCAGCCGCATGATCCCGGTCTCCCGCCGCCGGCTGAACGCCGCGACCCGGATGGTGTTCGAGATCAAGATCATCGCCGACAGCAGCATGAAGCCGGCCACGAACCACGCGATGCTCTGCAAGATCCCGAGCAGCTTGAAGATCGGGTCCAGCAGCTTCTTGACGTCCTGGATCGAATCGACGCCGGGCCGGTCCTGGAACGCGCTCGCCACGACCTCGAACTGCTCCGGGTTCTTCAGCTTCACCCGGTACGACTCCGGCAGCGCATCGGGGCTCACGTTGTCCACGAGGTCCTTGGAGTCCTTGAACTCCTCCTTGAACCGCTTGTACGCGTCCTGCTTCGACTCGTAGAACACCGTCTGCACCTGCGGGCTGGAGTGCAGGTCGACGTTGAGCTGCTGGCGCTGCTCCTCGGTCACGTTCTTGCCTGCGCAGTTCGCCGAGGTGCTGTTCTCCGCGCAGAGGTAGATCGTGACCTCGATCTTGTCGTACCAGTACCCCTTCATCACGTTGACCTGCTTGTGGACCAGCAGCCCGGTGCCTGCCAGCGCCAGGGTGATCATGACGGTGACGACGACCGCGATGGTCATGGTCAGGTTCCTGCGCAGACCGATACCGATCTCGCTGAAGATGAACTGCGCGCGCACGGTGGGGTCCTTGGGGGTCTTGGGTACGGGGTCAGGGTGACGGTCGGGCTGGCTAGGCGCCGTAGCCGTAGACGCCGCGGGTCTGGTCCCGGACGATCTTGCCCATCGAGAGCTCCACGACCCGACGTCGCATGGAGTCGACGATGGCCGCGTCGTGGGTGGCCATGACAACGGTGGTGCCGGTCCGGTTGATGCGGTCGAGGAGCTTCATGATCCCGACACTGGTGGTCGGGTCCAGGTTGCCCGTCGGCTCGTCCGCGATCAAGATCATCGGGCGGTTGACGAACGCCCGGGCGACCGCCACGCGCTGCTGCTCGCCACCGGAGAGCTCGTCCGGCATGCGCTGGCCCTTGCCCTCGAGCCCGACCAGGTCCAGCACTTCCGGTACGACCTTGTTGACCACGCTCTGGGGCTTGCCGATCACCTCGAGCGCGAAGGCGACGTTCTGGTGGACGGTCTTGTTGGGGAGCAGCCGGAAGTCCTGGAAGACGCAGCCGATCGAGCGGCGCAGCGCCGGCACCTTCCAGTGGCTCAGCCGGCTCAGGTCCTTGCCCGCCACGTGCACGCTGCCGCTGGTGGGCACCTCCTCCTTGAGCAGGAGCCGCAGGAAGGTCGACTTTCCCGAGCCGCTGGAGCCGACGAGGAAGACGAACTCGCCCTTCTCGATGTCGACATCGACCCCATCAAGCGCCGGTCTGGTGCTCGTGGGGTAGCTCTTGGAGACGTTCTCGAGACGAATCACCACGTCACTGTAGTTCGGTGAGGTCAGGAACAACCCGGATCGCGCCGATGCTGTCCCTGTTGGACACTAGGACCGGAAGGAGGAGTCCATGGACTGGCAGGACCTCGTGTGCGCCTCGTGCGCCGGGCGCGTCGTCGACGGCCGGTGTGCGTCCTGCCGCGCCGCCCGGGAGGACTTCCGCAACCAACGGGTGACTCTTCCCGCCGGCCCGTTGCTGCTGCTGGCCGCCGTGCTGCTCACCCTGCTGGTCGTGCTGACCCACTGAGCAGGGCGGCTGCGTAGCACCGGCCGGCGCTCAGCCCTCCCGTTACG
>JBKJVH010000202.1:0-13289 GCA_046590985.1 Mycobacteriales bacterium | reverse complement strand
CGCGACGGCCACCGCGACCGCGACGGCCACCGCGACCGCGACGGCTACTCCGACCGCGACGGCCACCGCGACCGCGACGCCCACCCGCAAGCTCATGATCCACCACGGCTGGGACCTGGCCACGCCGTCGCAGATCAAGGCGCACGCCGCCCTCATCGACAGCCGCCCGTTCGACGGCATCACCGTCTACCTGTCGACGCTGTCGGACCAGGCGCTGTCGACGACGGCGCACTCCGCTGCCGAGTACGCGAACGCGCTCGCACCCATGCCGGTGATGTCCAACGTGAAGCACAACTTCGTGATCATCCGCATGACGCAGTCCTCCTACGACTTCTACAACGACGCGCTGTGGTCGACCGCCGCGCAGAACGCCGCGAACCTGGCGCAGGCCGCGCGGGCCACCGGGCTGTTCGACGGGATCGTGCTCGACACCGAGTACTACGGCAGCGGCAGCAACCCGTGGGACTTCGGCGCGTCGACCACGCCGTGGACCTACTCGGCCACCGCCGGCAGCACCCCGGGTCACACCGCCACGGACGCCCGCGACACCGCGATGCGCCGGGGCAAGCAGCTGTCGGACGCGGTGTACGCAGCCTGGCCCACGGCCGCGCTCATGAGCACCTACGGCCCGTGGGTCGGGGAGTCCAAGACCACGAGCTCCGGGTTCGGGGGCACCGGCTACAACGACGTCGCGTGGGCCAACGAGCTGATGGGTGCGTTCGGGGTCGGCATGGTCCAGTCCGCTGCGCAGGCCGGCACCAAGTACGTCGACGGCGGCGAGCTCTACCAGGCTCGCACCGCCACGCAGTACCAGGCCGCGTACAACTGGGTGAAGTCCGGCCTGGCCCACAGCGGCTCGACGCTGGTGCCGTCGACGCTGGTGGCCGGGTACAGCGCCGCCGTCTCGTCGGCGTGGGGCGTGTTCGACCGGGACATGCTCGTCACCGGTTGGCCGATCATGACTCCGTCGGCCTACCAGAGCCAGCTCACCCTCGCGCTGAAGCAGGCCGACACCTACGCCTGGTCCTACAGCGAGGCGTACGACTGGCTCGGCACCGGCTGGCCCTCGACCACCGTGCCGCAGACCTACGTCGACGCGACCGCGAACGCCCGGGCTGCCGCTAACGCCTGACCGTCCCGCAGCCTGTACGAAGGGGAACTCGCGCGCTGCGCGGGTTCCCCTTCGTCGTGCTCAGCCCCGGACGGTCGACCTCTCCAGCGCCTCGCCGTACAGGTCGTCGTGCAGGGCCAGAATCCGGTCCAGCGCGTAGGTCTGCAAGTGCGCCTCCAGCTGCGCCCGGAGCTGAGCCGGTGGCGGGAAGGCGGCGGCGTCCCGCATCGCCTGGGCGAGGGCTTGGACGTCGTCCGGCTCAAAGAGCGTGCCGGCTTCGGGTGGGACGAGGTCGGCGATGCCGCGAACCCGGGCCCCGAGCACCGGTCTGCCGAGCGCCAGCGACTCCAGCACCGCGCGGGACAAGCCCTCGCGGCGCGACGGGAGCACCGTGGCGGTGGAGGCCAGCACCAGCTCGCGGATGTCGGCCAGGCTTCCCACCAGGTGCAGCCGGGCCAGCACGTCGAGCTCTGTCGCGAGGGCCACGATCGCATCCCGTTGCGGTCCGCTGCCCGCGCACACCAGGTGTGCGGAGGGCACGAGGGCGAGGGCCCGCACTGCGGTGCCGTGGTTCTTGCCGGGGTCCATCGCCGCGACCATGGTGAACAGGGGCGCGTCCTGCGGGATGCCCAGCTGCCGCCGCACGGCGGGCGCCCGGGCCAGCAGGTGCGGGTGCGGTGCGTAGTGCGCCAGGTCGAGCCCGACCCCCGGAAGCAGGGTGCTGCGGCCGACGGGCACCAGGTGGCGCCTGCGGGCAGACCGGAGGTCGGTCTCGGTGAGGACCACGAGCCGGTCCGTCCCCCGGCCGGCCAGCCACTCTGCAGCCGTGAACACGGCGTTCGTGGCCGGTCGCCCCCCGGGATGGAAGTGGAAGCCGTGCGCGGTGTAGACCACGACGGGTCGCCGGCGTCGGGGGAGGGACAGCGCAGCCAGCCGGGTGACGAACGACGCGATCGGGGTGTGGGTGTGCACCAGGTCGTACGCCGGCAGCAGCCGACGGATGTCGCGGGCGGCGGTGACCAGGTCGAGGTGCGTGAGGCACCGCGCCCAGGGCAGCTCGTGGACGTGGTCGAAGGCAGCGGTCACCTCCTCCCCGAGCAGGCCCGGCCCCGTCGCGGCGTCGACGTCCCAGCCGCGCTGGCGGAAGTGCACGGCATAGGGCAGCAGGAACGCCCGCAACGTCGAGGGCACGGTCGAGACGATGAGCAGGCGCACGTCAGCCCACCTCGGCGGGAGCTGGCTGGTCGTGCCGGGCCCGGGCCACTTCCCGCCAGGAGACTGCCGCGGTGATCGTGTAGCCGGCGGCCAGGGCAGCGGCCAGCCCGGCCGCCCCATAGCGGCTGACCAAGGCGAGGCCGCCGATCACGATGACCGGTGCCGACACGAGCCGGCCGCGCAGCAGCATCCGTGGTAGCAGCCAGGTCGCGAGGGCCACCCGCGCACCGACGAGGACGGCCTCGGCGACCAGGCTCAGGGCCAGGAAGACCCGCACCCAGGGAGAGCTGGTCCAGGAGGCGCCGATGACCGCGTGGCCGGCCGCCGAGGGCAGTGCCAGGACCACCACGGACCAGCCGGTCGCGACGACGGCGAGGGCGACCGACACCCGGACCGCAAGTCGGCGGGCCCGCTCCCGGTCGGCCACTCTGACGGCGTCGGGGAGGGCCAGGGCGCCGATGCTCTGGCAGACCAGGCCGATGGGGCCGAACAGCAGGTAGGTGGCCCGGAGCACGCCGAGCTGACCGAGGTCGGCGAACAGCGGCACCAGCAGGTAGGTCACCTGCGCGGGCAGCTGGACCAGCAGCTCGGTCAGCAGCAGGGGCAGGGCGAGCTGTCGGTTCCCGCGCACCCAGCGGTGCGGCAGCCGCGGTCGCGGCACGATCCGCGTCTGGACCAGGCCGAACACCGCCCCCGCCGCCGCACCGGCCGCCCACACGGCGAGGAAGCCCCAGATCGGGAGGGGGCCGGCCAGCGCCCAGCACAGCCCGAGCAACCCGAACTGGACCACCGCCCACACCAGGTCGTTGGCGAGGGCACCACGCGGCTTGGTCTGCGCGAGCAGCACTCCCCGCCAGGCGTCCTGCAGCAGCAGCAGCGGGAAGCCCAGCCCGAGCACGAGCAGCAAGGCACGCTCGTGCCAGAGGCCGGTGAGGGCCAGCAGCAGGCAAGCGCTGCCGGCCAGTGCCCCGACGGTCAGCGCGTACCCGGTCGCGTCGGCGGCCACCTGCCGCAGCCGGGTGGGGGAGCCGGCGTGCTGGATCGCCAGCACGTCCGTACCCGTGGTGCGCACGAGCCCGAGCAAGACCGTGTACAGGATGTAGACGAGGGAGAACGCGCCGAACTCGCGAGCGGACACCGACCGCGCCACGGCCAGGGAAAGCCCCAGGTTGGTGCCCGCGCTGACCGCCTGGTCCAGCACGCCCCAGGGAGCCTGCGTGAGGTTGGTGCGGCCGACGGCGCGTGCTCGGGCCGGGGTGAGAGTGCGCGTCACGGCTGCTCCCGGCGCGCCAGCCCGTGCGCGGCCGCGGTGCCGGCGAACATGAGCCACCAGTAGCGCTGGTAGAACGCCTCGATCCCGACCGAGACGCCCAGTCCCACCCCGATGCCGGCGTACAGCGCGAGGGCCAGCGCGCGGGGTTGCCCCGACAGCTGGCGCACGGTGCGCAGTCCCATGCTGGCGTAGGCGAGCAGGAAGCCCAGGAAGACCCCGAAACCGACGAGCCCGAGCTCGGTCAGGAACCACAGGGTGCTGTTGTGCACGATGACGCCGTGCGTGCTGCTGAACACCCCGAGTCCGGTGCCGAACAGCGGGTCGACGATGAAGTCGCGGAGGGCGTTGTCGGCGATCGACACCCGGGCCGTCACCTGGCCGGGGCGCGACACCAACGAGGAGAAGCTCGGCAGCCAGAAGCTCGCCAGCATGACGCCGGCCACGGCCGGGGGGACGACCCTGGCCGCCATCCGGGCCAGCACCCCGGGGGTCGCGACACCGACGAACAGCGACCCGAGGACCGCCCCGATCCACGCCGAACGGGAGAAGGTCAGCAGCAGCCCGACGGGCAGCGCGAGGTCGGCGAAGCGGGCCCACCCACGGCTGAGCAGCGGCGCGCCGGCGCAGCTGGTCACCAGGTGCAGGACCAGCGCGGTGGCGATGATCCCACCGAAGGCGTTCGGGTCGATGAGCAGCCCGGTGAGCCGGGAGGCTTCGTAGGGGGCGTTGAACAACGGCACCTTCATGCCGGTGGTGCGCAGCACCACGTACGCGGTCAGCGCCAGCGTGACGTTGGTCAGGACGCCCAGCAGGAAAGCCCGCGCGATGGTGCGCAGCGTCGCCCAGTCGACGGCGACGTCGACCAGGGCCGCGAACGATCCGAGCAGCACGAGAAGTCCGATGGCCTTCGCCAGGAACGTGGTCTGGGACATCGCGCCGGTCTGCGCAAGCGCGACGAGCACGCCGGTCCACACCACGATCACCAGCGCGTACGCCCAACGGCTCCAGGCGGCCGGGACCCGGCGGAGCCGGCTGCCGCGGCGCATCAGGTAGGCGATCACGAACAGGTCCGACACGGCGATGCGCAGGGTGGCGGACACACCGAACTGCACGGGCAGCAGGAACGCGTAGGCCGCCATCAGCCTGCGGCAGTGCTGAAAGCCTGACTCCGTCGCGGTCGGACCGCGCGGCTGGCGCCACCGAAGGGGAGGTGAGGGGGCGTCGACCGTCATCGCAACCTGGGTGTCGACAGGAACGCGGTGACCACCCGGTCGCGCTGCTCGGGAGTCAGGCTGCTGCCGCTGGGCAGGCACAGCCCGCGACAGAACACCTCGTCCGCGACCGTGCCCCCGACGACCTCCCGGTCGGCGAACACCGGCTGCTGGTGCATCGGCTTCCAGGTGGGGCGTGCCTCGATGCCCTGGAGCTGCAGGTGGGTGATGACGGCGTCTCGGTCCGCGCCGAACTCCGACGGCTCGACCAGCAGGCAGGTCAGCCAGCAGCTCGACTCACCGTAGTCGGCGAGCGGCATCAGCGACAGCCCGGGGACGCCCGTGAACGCCTCCTGGTAGGCGCGCTGGTGCTCGCGTCGGGACTTCACCTTGTCGTCCAGGCCCTGCAGCTGCGCGCGCCCCAGCGCGGCCGACAGGTTGCTCAAGCGGTAGTTGTAGCCGATGGCCCGGTGCTCGTAGTGCAGGACCGGCTCGCGCGCCTGCGTCGACAGGTACCGGGTCTGGTCGGCCAGCGCGCGGTCGTTGGTGACCAGCATGCCGCCGCCGCCGGTCGTGATGATCTTGTTGCCGTTGAAGGAGAGCACCGCGGCCGCGCCGAACGTTCCCGCCGGCCGGTCCCGGTAGGTCGCCCCCAACCCTTCCGCGGCATCTTCGACCAGTGGGATGCCGTGGCGCGCGCACAGCGCGAGCAGTGGTGCGTAGTCAGCGCACTGCCCGTAGAGGTCCACTGCGATGACCGCGGCAACCCGGGTGCCGGCGTCCAGCGCAGCCTCCACGGCGCGGGCCACCAGGACCGGGTCGACCGTCCAGGTGGTCGGGTCGCTGTCCACGAAGAGGGGGGTGGCTCCCACGTAGCAGACGGCGTTCGCGGTTGCGGCGAAGGTCAGCGTCGGCACGATGACGACGCTGCCGGCCGTCACGCCAACCCCCAGCAGAGCGAGGTGCAGCGCAGCGGTCCCGCTGCTCAGGGCGACCGCGTGGGCGACCCCCAGCCGGGCGCACATCTCGTGCTCGAAGGCGTCCAGCTCCGGGCCGACAGGGGCGATCCAGTTGCCGTCGAACGCCGCCAGCAACGACTCCCGCTCGAGCAGCCCGACATCGGGCGGCGACAGCAGGATCGGAGCATCACGCACGTCAGGCGCCCACCGCATGGACGGGCTCCACACCCGAGCGTGGGGCCGGTGCCGTCAGGTCGATGGTGACGGCGGCCAGGTCGCGTAGCGCGTCGATCAGCGGCCCGCGGGCTCTGATGCCGTTCAGGAGCCACAGGTCATCCGGATGCAAGGGCGGCACCGGCAGCTGCGAGATCAGCGGGTGCCTCGGCCGCTCGTCGGGTTCGCCGGTGCCCAGCAGCACCTCGTGCAGCTTCTCGCCGGGCCGTAGTCCCGTGTAGACGATCTCCACGCCCGTGTCGCGGGTGAGGCGCCGGGCGACGTCGTCGATCCGGACCGGCTCGCCCATGTCGAGCACCAGCACCTGACCCGGTGCCCCGATGGCGCCGGACTGGATCACCAGGCGGACGGCCTCCTGGACCGTCATGAAGTAGCGCGTCACATCGGGGTGGGTGACCGTCACGGGGCCGCCGGCCTGGACCTGCGCGTGGAAGGCGGTGAGCACCGATCCCCGGCTGCCCAGGACGTTGCCGAACCGCACGCTCAGGAAGGGCTGTCCCGTCCGTTGCGCGGCGGCAGCCGTCAGCCGCTCGCCGACCCGCTTGGACCAGCCCAGCACGCTGCAGGCGTCGGCCGCCTTGTCCGTCGAGATGTTGACGAACGTCTGTACCCCGAAGCGGGCGGCCGAGTCGAGCACGTTCTGCGTGCCCCAGATGTTGGTCTTGACCGCCTCGGTCGGGTAGGTCTGCAGCAGCGGGAGGTGCTTGAGCGCAGCTGCGTGGAAGACCACGTCCGGGCGGCGGGCCGCAAAGATGTCGTCGAGGCGATGCCGGTCCCGGATGTCGGCCACGATCAGGGCGTTGTCGTCGAGCAGGCCCCGACCGTCCAGCGACAGCTGCACGGCGTGCAGGGCGGACTCGTCGCGGTCGAGCATGATGAGCTCGCCGAGGCCGAGCCCGCTGAGCTGCCGGCACAGCTCGGAGCCGATCGAACCGCCGGCGCCGGTCACCAGCACGACCTTGCCGGCGAGGTAGCCGGCCACCTCCGGCAGGTCGATGACCACCTCGCGACGTCCGAGCAGCTGTGCCGGCTCGAGCGGCCGGATGTCGACGTCGGTGGCCAGCCCGAGCAGCAGCTCCTCCAGCGGGGGCAGCATCCGGACCGTCAGGCCGAGCGACTCGGCGTGCGGGACAAGCTCAGCCACCAGGCCACGACCGCCACTGGACGCCGCGATCAGGAGCATGTCGGCGCCGAACCGCTGCACCGCGGCAGCCATCTGCAGACGACCGCCGACGACGGTCAGGCCCGCGACCCGGCGACCTGACTTCGTCACGTCGTCATCGAGAACCGCGACCGGCACGATCTCACTGTCGGGGCTGTGCAGCAGCACCCGGATGATGTTCTCGCCGGCCTCTCCGGCGCCGAACACCAGCGCGCGGTGGGTGGCCTGCAGCGGCCGTCGGGCGCGGTCCTGCTGGACGCGGGCCAGCCCGCGTACGCAGGTCATCAGGACGAGGCTGCCGGTCCCGATGAGGACGATCTCGGATGACGAAGCGGGGGGGATGAACGTGGCGGCCACACACAGCACCAGGAACGTGGTGGTGAGCGCGGACGACCAGAGAGCGAGCATTCCTTCGAAGCTGGCCCCGGGGTGGCGTGGGGGATAGAGGCCGGTCAGCAGGCCCATCCCGAGCAGCCCGAGCACCGTTATCAGGGCGAGCCCGCCGCCCTGCCGGGTGGTGGCGACCCGAAACCCGGCTCCTGCCGCGACGAGGGCCACCAGGCTCAGGTCGAGCAGCACCGGCCCTCCGTCCCGTCGCAGCCGGACCAGGCAAGCACCCACGCTGGGCCTCAGCCCACGTTCGCCATCGGTGAGGTCCGACAGCAAGGCCTCGGTCATGCGTCCCCTCCGTACCCTGTTCTGCCGACACCTCAAGGGCTGCTGGGCGTTGGCTGACACAGGTCAGAGCGTGTTCGCGAAGGCAAAGATACGTGTGGTGACCTGGCTCAGCCGCTGGGCGACCGGGTTGCCCGGTCGAGGGCGAGCGCGGCGCTGCAGACTGCGCAGAGACCGACGGCCAACCCGCCGGCCACCTCCGTCGCGGAGTGATGGCGCAGCGCGATCAAGGCCAGCGCGACATAGCCGACCGACAGCCCCGCGGCCAGGCGAACCAGCCAGGCGACTGCTCCGTCGAGCCGCCCGGACAGCACCCCATCGGGCAGCGTGAGCAGGGCGAGCAGCACGGCCACCGCGCTGACCGCCGTGGCGTGTCCGCTCGGGAACCCGAAGCCGCCGGCCGCCGCCGGGCTCGCGATGACCGGCTTGAGCACCAGGTCGCTGGTGACCACGGCCACCCCGGGCCCGACCAGGGCGAGCGCGGCCGCCGGCCACTCGCGAAGCGCCGCGCAGATCAGACAGAGGCACAGGCAGCCGACCGCGAACCCCGTAGGGCTCACGAGGTCGGTCATGACCGCCAGCACCGGGCGCAGTGGCCTGCCCCACACGGCGACCCGGCCGTCCACGAGCTGATCGAACCGGGTGCTCGGTGCCCGGCCCGTCGACACGGCCAGGAGCAGCAGGATCGCGAGTGATCCCATCGCAACGACTGCCACCTGCCTGCGAGCCAGCGGCGGGACGATCGAACCGACCGTGCGCATCCGCGGGATCGTGTCACCGAAGGACCGTGACGTCGAGAAGTGCGGCGGTCGTATCACGTGGCCCGCCCGGTCGCTCTCGCAGGGAAGCGGACGTGTCATGAGGCGCGCCGGAGGCATCTCACCCGGGGAGGCGCATGAGCACCCATGTGCTGATCTCCTCCGCCGGGCGACGGGTGGCCTTGCTCGAGGCGTTCCGGGAGACGCTGGGGCTGCTCGGGCTCACGGGGCAGGTCGTCGCGACGGACGCCTCGTCGTTGTCGGCGGCTGCGTGGGCGGCCGACGACCACTTCGTGGTGCCCCGCTGCACCGACGAGCAGTTCATCCCGAGGATGCTGGAGCTGTGTGCCCAGCGCGAGATCGCGCTGTTGGTGCCCACCATCGACACCGAGCTGATGGTGCTCGCGCGACATCGGGCGGACTTCCTCGCGGTCGGAACGCTGGTGGCAGTCTCCTCGGCCGCGACCATCGCGATCGCCGAGGACAAGCGGGCGACCCATGCCTTCCTGGTGGAGCGGGGTTTCCCGACGGTCGAGCAGGCCGAGGCCGAGGAGGTGCTGGCGGGGCGGGTCGCCTGGCCGTACCCGCTCATCGTCAAGCCGGTCAACGGCAGTGCGTCCGAAGGCGTCGTCTGCGTGCCCGACCGGCGCGGACTGGAGATGGCCACGTCCTGCGGGGAGACGGTCGTGCAGACCGTGGCACGCGGTCGCGAGTACACCGTCGACCTGTTCATCGACGGCACCGGGACGTGTCGGGGGGCGGTGCCGCGCGCACGGCTGGAGGTGCGCGCCGGGGAGGTGGTCAAGGCTCAGACGGCTCGCGTGGGAGCAGTCCTGGACGTCGCGGAGCAGCTGGCCAAGTCGCTGCCGGAGGCGTTCGGGGTCCTCAACCTGCAGCTCTTCCACGATGCCGCACATGAGGAGACCCGGATCATCGAGATCAACCCGCGCTTCGGGGGCGGCTTCCCGCTCGCCCACCAGGCTGGGGCCCCGTTCGTCCGCTGGCTGCTCGAGCTCGCCGCCGGCCGGGTGCCGGACTACGGAGCCGCTGCGTGGCGCGAGGACCTCGTGATGCTGCGCTACGACGCGGCGGTCTTCGTGGAGCGCAGCGTCCTGGGGGAGTGAGGTGGCTGCCGGTTGCGTGGTCTTCGACGTCGACGACACGCTGTACCTGGAACGCGACTACGTACGCAGCGGGCTGCACGCCGTCGACGCCCTCATCACCGACCTGTACGGGGTCCCCGGCTTCTTCGAGCTGGCGCACCGCGACTTCGAGCAGGGCCGGCGCGGTGACCTGTTCGACCGGGCGCTGAGCCGGCTGGGCCTGGCCGTCACACCGGCGCAGCTGGACGACCTCATCGGGTGCTACCGACGACACCCGCCGGCGATCCGGTTGCTCCCCGATGCCCTGCGGGCCCTGGAATGCGCTGCCGCTGCGGGGCAGGTCGCGGTTATCACGGACGGCCCGCTTTCGAGCCAGCGGGCGAAGGTGGCCGCCCTGCACCTGGACCGATGGGCCACCACCATGGTGCTCACGGCCGAGCTGTTCCCGACGCGACCCAAGCCCGATCCGGCCGCCTTCCTGCACGTGCAGGACGTGCTCGGCGCCGAGGGTCCGGACTGCACCTACGTCGCGGACAACCCGCTCAAGGACTTCCGCGGCCCCGCTGGTCTGGGGTGGCGGACTGTCCGGATCCGGCGCCCTGGTGGACTGCACGTCCTGCTGGGCAGTGGCCCGGACGTCGACGAGGAGATCACCTCCCTCGATGGGTTGACGGCCGTCAGGACGTGACGGGGTGTTGACGTATCCGGGCGGCCCGGACCGGCCTCATAGAGGACAACGACGGGGGGACTCATCATGACCACGCAGCACTCGACGCGGGACTTCCTGCACCTGCTCGGGGTGCCGGACCTGCCGGCGGCGACCAGCCCGTTCGACCCCGGCTACGACCTGGGGACGCTGCAGGGGCACCTAGACCAGAGCAGTCACCTGATGTCGATGCTGAAGGTGTCGATGGCCTGCTGGATGGTCGGCGACGAGCAGGTCTCCCGTGCGAAGATCCAGGCCGCACGAGACCACGGGGTCGGCACCGTGTCCGGCGGCGGGCCGTTCGAGATCGCGGTCGCTCAAGGTCGGCTGCCGGAGTTCCTCGACCTCTGTGCCGACATGGGTTTCGACCGGATTGAGGCAGGCCAGGGCTTCACCCGGATAAAGCTCGACATCCACGGCATCGTCGCGATGGCGCAGGCACGTGACCTCGAGGTGCAGTTCGAGCTGGGGGCCAAGCACGATGGAGCCTTCAGCGCCGACGTCGTCGAGGCCCTCGTCCTCAAGGGACGCCAGTGGCTGGAGGCCGGCGCCGAAGAGCTCGTCATCGAAGCTCGGGAGAGCGCCCAGGGCGTCGGGCTCTTCGACGACGCGGGCCAGTTCAACCCGGCGCTCGCCGACACGTTCGCCGGGGCGTTCGGGCTCGATCGGGTCACGTTCGAGGCACCCACGAAGCCCAGCCAGTTCGCGCTGCTGGACCACTTCGGCCCCGCGGTCCGGCTGTGCAACGTGCGGTTGGAGGAGGTCCTGCGCGTGGAGATCTACCGGCGCGGGCTGCACTCGGATGCGTTCGGCAAGCCCCGCCTGGCCCCCTCGTCCCCGGTGGCCCTGGAGGCGACGGAACGGATCAACCTGCCATCGTGACCGGCCGAGCGAGCCGGACCGTCGTCATCGACTGCTTCGCCGAGAGCCTGGACCGCTACCGGGAAGGCTGGGCGGTCATCGGGGTGGATGTGCTCCGAGCCACGACCACCGCCGTCACCGCAGCGACCCGGGGCTGGCGGGTCTTCCCCGTACCCGATCTGGACCGGGCGGTGCAGACGCACGCCCTCCTGTCGGACGCGATCCTGGCCGGTGAGCTCGGCGGAAAGGTTCCCTACGGGTTCGAGGAGAACAACAGTCCGGTCGCGATGTCGCGACGGACGGACACTCATCGTCCGCTCGTGCTGCTCTCGTCCTCCGGCACCAAGCTCATCCACGACGTCGGTCCCCGGGAGGCGGTGTACGCGGCCTGTCTGCGGAACCTGACCGCGCAGATCGAGCACGCCGCTGCGACGCATGACCGGGTCGCGGTCATCGGTGCCGGGACCCGTGGCGAGTTCCGGGAGGAGGACCAGATCGGCTGTGCCTGGATCGCAGCAGGCCTGGTGGCTCGGGGTTTCCGGGCCCAGCAGTGGACCTCCACCGTGATCGAGAGATGGCGGGACGCGCCCGTCGCCGCCGTCGCGGCCGGAGCCAGCGCGGACTACCTGCGACGCTCCGACCAGGTCGCCGACCTGGAGTTCGTGCTGACCCACGTCGATGACCTCGACGAGGTCTACCCGCTGCAGGACGGTGAGCTGACGGTGTGCGCGGTCGCTCCTAGTTCCGGCACGCCCCGGAGGACGTGAGCTTGCAAGCCTGCACGACTGCGGTCGCCGCCGAGAACGCCGGGGCGGACGGGCCTGCGGCGTTGCTGGCCACGACCCGGACCTTGAGGGTGCGGCCGACGTCGGCCGCGACCGGCACGTAGGTGCGGGCCACCGCGGTGCTGAGTGCACTGCAGGTGCCCGAAGCGCACCGGTACCAGAGGTAGCCGTACGAGGTCGGGCTGTTGGTCCAGGTCCCCGGTGCCGCCGTGAGGGTCTTCCCCTGCCGAGCCGACCCGCTGATCGTCGGTGCGGTCAGCACGGTCGGGGGCGTCAGAGGCGTGATCCAGGTGCCGTACAGCGAGATCTGCTCGGCCTGGAGCCGCCAGCCGGAGGAGGAGGTCAGGGGAGCCGAAGCGAAGGGCTGAGGTGCGACGGCGCCACTTGCCGGGGTGCTCTCGTCGTACCGGAGCGCGAACACCCGGGTAGTGGGACCGGCGTGGATGCCGATCCAGTAGTTGCCGGCGGTGAGCGCCAACGGGTTCGCGAAGGGCAGCGGCACCCAGCCCGAGCCCGCGGTGCTGGACAGGGTGACGTCGGACGTCGTGCCGAGCAGGGTCCCGGGAACGCCGCCGGCGTCCGCGTACAGAACGCCGCGCAGCGCCTGCGAGCCCGCAGCGACCCGGGCCAGGTAGACCGTCAGGCGCGCGACGGAGGCGTCCTGGGGAAGGGATACGGCGTTGAGGCGCTCCCAGTCGGCGTCGGCCGGGTCGGCAGTGGCAGCGACCGCCGTCTTGCCGAAGGTGCCGGTTGCTGCGGCGGCCTGCACGACCATCGTCGGGATGGAGGCGGAGGCGGTGGACCCGACCGAGTTGCTGGCGGTCACCGTGGCGCGCAGGGTACTGCCGACGTCCGCTGCCACCGGGGTGTAGCTGGGCTGGGTCGCACCGGCGAGCGGGCTGCACGCGCCGCCCGTCGCGGAGCAGCGGGACCACGCGTAGGTGAACGCGGTGGGGGCGAAGTCCCAGCCGCCGGTCCCGGCCTGGAGCGGTTGGTTCTGCAGGGGCTCAGGACTCGGGTGCGCGACCTGGCTCTGCGTGCTGGTGACGCTCGGTGTGGTGACCGCGAAGGGGGCCTGCGGACCGGGTGCCGGGCCGCCCAGGCACGCAGGGATGGCCGCGCACACGTCGAGCCGTCCTCCCGTCCGCACCCCGCCGGCCAGGGCAGCGATGGGCTTCACGTGCTCGAGGAGTGCGGCCTTGAGCTCCCCGGTGGTGAGCGCGCCGGCGCTGAGGA
>JBKJVH010000056.1:0-4610 GCA_046590985.1 Mycobacteriales bacterium | reverse complement strand
GCCAGGTCCTGGTAGACGACCTCGATCCCGAGCGCGTTGGCCTGCTTGGGGTTCGTGACGTGCTCGTCCTGGCCGTCGAACGTGTACTGCCCGGAGTCGAAGGCGTGGATCCCGGCGATGCCCTTGATGAGGGTGCTCTTGCCGGCGCCGTTGTCGCCCACCAGGGCAGTGACCTGGCCGGGGTAGACGTCGAAGTCCACCTCTTGCAGGACGTGGACGGCGCCGAAGCTCTTGTTCACGCCGCGCAGCGTCAGCAACGGGGTCGCGCCACCCCCCGCGGCGGTGTCGACCAACGTGCTCGGACTCGTCATCGGGACCTCCACCGGTCGCTGTTCGGGCTGGGGGCGCTGACGGCCCGACCTGTTCTGCGTCGGGCCGTCAGCGCTTGTTCCGTACGAGACTAAGAGATCCCGGCCGTCGTGCAGGCTGCCTTGAACTCGGCGACGCAGACGTCCGCGGCCTTCTGGAAGCCGTCGTCGATGACGCTCTTGACGGTGTCCTTGTAGATCGCGACCGGGGTCAGCAGGACCGACGGGACGTCGACCTTCAGGACGCTGTCGTTGGTCTTGCCGGTGGCGAGTCCGCTGGCGTCCTTCTTCTGGATGAGGTCGACGGCGAGCTCAGCGGCTGCGTTGGCCTCCTTGGTGATCGCCTTGTAGACCGTCATGCACTGGTTGCCGGCGAGGAGGTTCTGCAGGCCGGGCACGCTGGCGTCCTGACCGGTCACCGGGACCTTGCCGGCGAGGTTGTTGGACTTGAGGCGGGCGATGATGCCCTCCGCCATCGTGTCGTTGGCCGAGACGACGCCGTCGACCTTCCCGTTGGCAGCGGTGAACAGCTGCTGGAAGGTGGTGCCGGCAACGGTCTTGTCCCACTTGCCGGTCTGCTCGCCGACGATCTTGTAGTCACCGGAGTCGACCTTGGCCTTCAGACCCGCGATGTAGCCGTTCTTGAACAGCAGCGCGTTGTTGTCGGTCGGGTCACCGTCGATGAGGATCAGGTTCGCCTTGGTCTTGCCGGCGTCGGTGAGGCACTTCTCGATGCCGGTGGCCATCAGCCCGCCGACCGCGGCGTTGTCGAACGACACGTAGTAGGACGCGCCGCCGCCGAGGGTGAGGCGGTCGTAGTCGATGGTCTTGATGCCGGCCGCCTGGGCCTTCTTGAGGCACGCGGAACCGGAGTCGGAGTCGAGGTTGACGATGAGCAGCACGCCGACGCCCGCGTTGATGAGGCTGTCACAGATCGTGCCGAACGTGGTCTTGTCGCCGTTCGCGTTCTGGATGTCAACGGTGACGCCGGCCTTGTCGAAGGCCGCCTTGAGCAGCGGTCGGTCGTTGGCCTCCCAACGGGGCGACGTGGTCGAGTCGGGGAGGATCACGCCGACCTTGCCGGCCTTGGTGGTCGTGCCGCCGGTCTTCTTGGTGCTGGATCCGCATCCGGCCAGCAGGAGGGCGATGGCGGAGGCACCCGCGATCACGCTGAGGGTCTTGCGCATGCGCTGTTTCCTTTCAGGGCTGAGAGCTGCGGATCCGTGGGCCGGCGGCCTACGTGTCCTCCGCTGTGGAACGGGCGAGGGGACCGGCCGTCCGTCATTTGTTGTGCGCCACAACATAAACAGAAGTGATCGCGGTCACAAGCGTTTCCCAGAGGTTTCCGCTGTGATTTTCAATAACGATCAGGTCACGAGCCAGCGCTCGGGCTGGGTCAGCACCCTGCTGACGACCGACCGGGCGGCCCCGAGCGCGGCCGCCGTCGAACCGTGTTCGCTCACCTGTACGACCGGTGCATCCAGGCCTGCCCACAGCACTCGGGCCGCGAGCTCGGACTCCAGCAGGGGCAGGAGCTCGGGCGCGAGCCGGGCGTAGCCTCCGCCGAGCACGACGGTGCCGACGTCGAGGAGGTTGAGGGCGCCTGACAGAGCGATGCCGAGGGCCTGGGCGGCCTCGTGGATCGAGGCGCCGGCTCGGATCGCCTCCAGGCCCGCGTAGACCTCCAGGCAGCCATGCGCCCCGCAGTGGCACTGCGGGCCGTCCGGGTACACCGTGAGGTGGCCGAGCTCGCCGCTCCAGCCGCGGGTACCACGGAACAGCTCCCCGTCGAGCACGATGCCGGCGCCGACGCCGACCTCGCCGGAGACGTGCACGAAGCTCCGGCGCTCGGGGGTGACGTGGGCAAGGGCGGCGTAGTTGGCCTCGTTGTCCAGGGCTGCGGCCAGTGCCTTCCCGAGCCCGTGCAGGATGTCGATGTCGTGCCAGCCGAGGTTGGGGGCCAGTAGCAGCCGACCGTCGCGCAGTAGCCCCGGCAGCCCCAGCGCGGCGCCGGCGACCCGGAGCCCGGAGGCCCGCGAGGCGCGCCCGGCCAGCCGTCGGGTGGCACGCAGCACCTCCCGCGGTTCGAGGCCTCGCTGGTCGCCTTCAAGGACGACCGAGTGCACCACCGCGCCACTCAGATCGACGACGCTCGCCGCCAGGTAGTCCACGTTGATCTCCAGGCCGAGACCGCCCAGAACGCCCGCTGACAAGGCGATCCCGGTGGCGGGACGACCGCTTCGCGAGCTTCGTGGCAGTTCCACCTCGTACAGCAGCCGACCGGCGAGCAGCTCGTCGACCAAGGCGCCCGCCGTGCCACGTGTCAGGCCGGTCAGGTCGGCGATCCGGGCCCGGGAGAGGGGCTCCTCGGACGCCGCCACCAGCCGGAGCGCCAGGCCTAGGTTGTGGTCGCGGAGCGAGCGCTGGCGCGCGGGCAGCGAGCTCTCACCGACGCGTGAGGTCTGGGGGAGGGTCACGCCCTTGACGCTGCCAGGTCCGAGCAATAAGTTCAACCGATCAACAAACTCTCTCCTGGAGACCTCGATGACGTCATCCCCCCGCCCTGAGGACAAGTTCACCTTCGGTCTCTGGACCGTCGGCTGGCAGGCCCGCGATCCGTTCGGGGACGCCACCCGGGCGCCCCTCGACCCGGTCGAGTCGGTGCACCGGCTTGCGGAGCTCGGCGCGTGGGGCGTGACCTTCCACGACGACGACCTGGTGCCGCACGGATCGACCGACCGGGACGGCCTCATCAAGCGGTTCCGCGCGGCTCTCGACGAGACCGGGCTGGTCACCCCGATGCTGACCACGAACCTGTTCACACACCCGGTGTTCAAGGACGGCGCCTTCACCAGCAACGACCGCAGCGTGCGGCGGTACGCCCTGCGCAAGACGATGCGCAACCTGGACCTCGCGGCGGAGCTCGGTGCTTCCACGTACGTGTTCTGGGGTGGACGTGAGGGGTCGGAGACGGACGCCGGCAAGGACGTCCGCGCAGCCCTGGACCGGTACCGCGAGGGGCTGGACCTGCTGGCGCAGTACTCCACGGACCGGGGGTACAACCTCCGGTTCGCGCTGGAGCCGAAGCCCAACGAGCCCCGTGGCGACATCCTGCTGCCGACCATCGGGCACGCGCTGGCGTTCATCTCCACCCTCGAGCACGCGGACATGGTCGGGGTGAACCCCGAGGTCGGGCACGAGCAGATGGCCAACCTGAACTTCGTGCACGGGATCAGCCAGGCGCTGTGGCAGGGCAAGCTCTTCCACCTGGACCTGAACGGCCAGCACGGGCCGAAGTTCGACCAGGACCTCACCTTCGGGCACGGCGACCTGCTGAGCGCCTTCTTCCTCGTCGACCTGCTGGAGAACGGCGGCCCGCAGGGGGCTTCCCCGTACGACGGTCCGCGGCACTTCGACTACAAGCCGCTGCGCACCGAGGACATCAGTGGGGTGTGGTCCAGCGCCGCGGACAACATGCGCACCTACCTGCTGCTCAAGGAGCGGGCGCAGGCGTTTCGCGCGGACCCCGAGGTGCAGCAGGCCCTGCTCGACAGCAAGGTCCTCGAGCTGCAGCAGCCAACCCTCGGCCCGGGGGAGTCCTACGACGACCTGCTGGCCGACCGGTCAGCCTTCGAGGACTTCGACGCCGACACGGTGGGCGAGCGCGGCTACGGCTTCGGGCGGCTGGACCAGCTCGCCCTGGAGCACCTGCTCGGCGCCCGCTGAGGGACCTGTCCGGAACCTCACATCAGGCGCAGGGACACAATGACGTCATGACCAAGCGCGTCGTCATCATCGGCTCCGGCTTCGGCGGGCTGTTCGCGGCCAAGGCGCTCCGACGCGCCGACGTCGAGATCACCCTGATCGCCAAGACCAGCCACCATCTCTTCCAGCCGCTGCTCTACCAGGTCGCGACCGGGATCTTGTCCGAGGGTGAGATCGCGCCGGCCACCCGCGAGGTCCTACGGAGGCAGCAGAACGCCCGCGTGCTGCTCGGTGAGGTGACCGACATCGACGTGGTGGCCAAGACCGTCACACACCGCCTCGAGAAGGTGACCGTCACGCCGTACGACGAGCTGATCGTGGCGGCCGGCGCGGGCCAGTCCTACTTCGGCAACGACCACTTCGCGCGCTATGCCCCGGGTATGAAGTCGATCGACGACGCCCTGGAGCTCCGGGGGCGGATCTTCGGCGCGTTCGAGCTCGCCGAGCTCGCGACCGACCCTGCCGAGATCGACAAGCTCCTCACCTTCGTCGTGGTGGGCGCCGGCCCGACCGGTGTCGAGATGGCCGGCCAGATCG
>JBKJVH010000164.1:0-16933 GCA_046590985.1 Mycobacteriales bacterium | reverse complement strand
GCTCGACGCTGCCGGCCGCAAGCGCGGCTCAGGCGGGGGCGGCGGTGGCTCCGACGAGCGCGAGCAGACCCTCAACCAGCTGCTCGTCGAGATGGACGGGTTCGAGGCCTCCACCGGCGTCGTCGTCATCGCTGCGACGAACCGCCCGGACATCCTCGACCCGGCTCTGATGCGCCCGGGCCGCTTCGACCGGCACATCACGGTCGAGCGCCCCGACGCCGAGGGCCGCGAGCGGATCCTGAAGATCCACGCCGCGAAGAAGCCACTCGCCGCCGACGTCGACCTGACCCGCCTCGCAGAGCGCTGTCCCGGCTTCACCGGCGCCGACCTCGCGTCCGTCGTCAACGAGGCCGCGCTGCTCACCATCCGCCGCAAGGGCAGCCAGATCGGCATGAAGGACCTGGAGGAGGCGGTCGTCCGCGTCCTGGAGGGCCCGCAGCGCCGTGGCCGGGTGCTCACCGACGAGGAGCGCCGCCGCGCGGCCTACCACGAGATCGGGCACATCGTGGTGGCCGCCACCCTCGGCCGGCACGAGGACATCCACCGCGTGACCGTGCTGGGCCGGGGCCGCGTCGTCGCCGCGGCGACCTTCGGGGACACCGAGGCAACGCTGCTGACGCGTAGCAGCCTGCACAACCAGCTCGTCGCCACGCTCGGTGGCATCGCGTCGGAGGAGCTCGTGCTCGGTGAGGGCTCGACCGGCGCCGAGCAGGACCTCGAGCACGCCACCGCGATCGCCCGCGACATGGTCACGAAGTACGGCATGAGCGACGTCGTGGGGCCGCTGCGCCTGCAGGTCAAGGCCGGCGAGGGCTTCCTGGGCGACGACAGCGCCTTGGTCGGGATGTCCGATGCCACCCAGCGCGAGGTCGAGGGCGCGATCCGCACGCTGGTCGAGGACGCCCGCGATGAGGCCAAGGCGATCCTGCGGGCCCACCGCCGCGAGCTCGACAGCCTGGCCGCCCGGCTCGACGCCGAGGAGACCCTCGAGGGCGAGGTCCTCGTGGAGGCCCTCGCACCGCTGATGCGTGCGATCGCCACTCCCCCGGCCACCACCGTGACCCGCACGCCGGCCCGGCGCACCGCCGCGGCCGTCAGCAAGGTCGCGAGCAAGCCGACCCCCAAGGCCGCCAAGCCGGCCAACAAGGCCACCGCCACCCGGCGTTGACGGTGACCTCGGCCCGCCTCCGATGGAGGGCTGCCCTCCTCGCGGGGGCGGTCCTGACCACCGCCACCCCGCTCGTCGCGAGCGCGCTCGCCCCGCACCTCACGTGCGGGGTCACGCAGACCGGCCGCTGGGAACGCATCCCGGTGCGCACCTTCAAGCCCGTCAACGGGCTGTCGTCGTCGGACGCCGTCACCGCCTACACGGTCGACCGCACCCGCGCGGAGAACGTGGTGGCCACGAACGGCACCCGCATCCAGCTCTCCCGGAGCAACGGGTGCGACTGGGACGACTCGTTCGCGCTGTCGGCGACCCCCACGGGGGCACAGCCGTTCTCCGGCGCTACCTCCAGCATCGTGCAGGTGGCGTCCCTCGGCGGTCGGGTCCTCGCGGCCGTCCGCGAAGGCACCGGCGCCGCCAGCCGCCCACACATCCTGCTCAGTGAGGACGGCTCGACCGGCGCCTGGGCGGCATCGGACAGCGGGCTGCCCGCGCAGGGCACCCCGCGGCTGCTCCGGGCGGCGAGTGACGGCCGCACCGCCTACCTGACGATCAGCCCGACGGCGGCCGACCCCGGCACCACAGGCGGCGTCCTCCCGGGCGTGCCGCTGCCCACCCCCGGTGGCGTCGCCCCTGCCGGCCTGCTCTACCGGACCACGGACGGCGGTGCCAGCTGGACGCTGCAGACCACCGCGTCGGACCTGCCCAGCGGCGGGACGGACTTCTCCCAGCTGGCGATCGACGCCGGCAGCAGCGACCGCCTGTACGGGATCGTGGCCGGCCGGCTGGTCCTGTCCACCGACGGTGGCGCCTCCTTCCACGCGGGGCCGACGGGCGAGTTCACGGCCGTCACCGCGATGACCCCGGGTTCGCTGGCCGCCTTCACCAGTGGCGGCACGGGCTACTTCAGCAACAACGCGGGCGGCACGTTCGCCACGTTCACGGCACCGAGCGGCGTCACCTCGGCGGCTGCCCGCTCCGGCAGCACCTACCTCGTGGTGGAGAGCAACGGCGTGCTCCGGACGCTCGAGCCGGGCGGCAGCGCCCTGGCCATCCCGGCCGCTGCGCCCGCGACCAGGGGCTCGCTGCTCGGCGACCGATCCGCGCAGTCGAGCTTCCACGCGCTCGCGGGGCACGCCCTGCTTCGCTTCGTCGACCCGATCCCCAAGGGCACCGTCAACCCGCCGTTGGCGGCCGGTGACCGCAGCGTGCCGCCGCCCAACCCGGGGGTCGTGCTGCCCGGTGTGCGCAACATCAGCCTGCCGATCGGGAGCACGGAACGGGAGGACTTCACCCTCGACCTGCCCAAGAACCCGACGCCGCTGGACCTGTTCTTCCTGGTGGACGTGTCCACCGGCATGGAAGGCGCGATCAACGACGTCAAGGCCAACATCACCCGGATCATCGGCTCGCTGACGGCCGCGAAGGTCAACCTCAAGGTTGGCATCGGCACCGTCGGCACCGGGCCGGCCAGGGCCGAGAACGACTACCCGGACGCCTACGTCTACCCGCCGGTCGGACTGCAGCCCGACCCGCGGCACTACGTCAAGCCCGTCATCTACAAGCGGATCCGCGCGGTCGGCGCGACGGACGCCTCCCTGTACAAGGCCGTCAACCAGCTCGACCTCGAGACCGAGCCGGGCAGCACCCAGGGCTACGACCCGAAGGCGCCCGGCAACCACGAAGGCCAGCTCATCGCGCTGAAGAACCTCGCCGAGGGGCTGGGCCAGAAGACCGAGAGGGAAGTCACCCTTCGCCTTCCCACCACGACCGACGTGCTCCCTGGCCAGGAGGCAGGCTTCCGCTCCAACCCCGGGGTGCGGCACATCGTGATCCTCGCGAGCAACGAGAACTTCGACGCGCCCTACGGCACCGACGAGCGCCCCGGTTCGGACCCGCACAACGGCAACCCGCTGCTCGACTTCGGGCCGACGCTCACGATCCTGAACCGCCACAACATCCAGGTCATCGGGCTGACGGCCGGCGGTGACATCGCCACCGACGACCTGCGCACCCTCGCCCGCGGCACCCACGCGCTGACCCCGGCGGGTGGCGTCGACTGCGACGGCGACCAGCACCTCAACGCGGGCGAACCGCTGGTCTGCAACAACGGCAGCGGCTTCAGCGACGCGATCATCCGGGTCCTGTCGAGCCTGACCGATCGGCAGAACGTGCAGCTCGTCCCGGTCAACCGGACCCCGGTGCTCGGCGCCCTGAACAGCCGCGCGCTGCTCGGGCTCGACGTGAAGCGACCCAACCGGGCGCAGTTCTCCGTCCAGGTCAGCTGCGTCGACGTCAAGCCGGCGACGTACCACCAGGACATCAGCGCCGTCCTGCGGCAGACCGTCGTGGGCAAGGCCCGGCTCAACGTGACGTGCGTCAAGGCTGCCGCCGCCGTCCCGCCCAAGCCGGTCGTGCTGAGCGGCAACCCGCCCCCGCCGCCGCCGCAACCCGTCGCCAACGTGGTCGCCCCCGTTGCGCCGCCGCCGCCGGCGGCCCAGCCGCAGGTGAACCCGCAGGTCCAGGTGCAGACCCAGGTCCAGCCGATGACCGCCGGCGCGATCCAGGAGCAGCAGGAGCTGCAGCTGGCTCTGGCGATGAACGGCACGCTCGTCGAGGACGACCCGGTGTTCAACGCCGGGACGCAGCTGGCGATGGTCGACCGGCGCAAGCGCGAGGAGGTCCAGGCCCTGGGCGTGCTCGCGTTCGCGATGACCGCGTGTGCCGGGATCGGGCTCGCCCGGCTGCGTACCCGGCCCGAGGTGCAGGTCCGGCGTGCCCGCTAAGGAGGCCAAGTGATGTGTCTCACCCGCGTGTCATCCGCCTGTCTCAGATGCTCCTTACGCCTAGCCTGGGCCGTATGACCGAATCCGGCAGGGTGTACGGCGGGAGGTCCGAGCACGAGCGGCGGGCCGAGCGTCGCGCGCGCCTGATCGCGGCCGGGCTCGAGCTGTTCGGCACCGAGGGCTGGGCGGGGGCCACGATCGAGCGCCTCTGCGCGCTCGCCGGCGTCGCGACTCGCTCCTTCTACGAGGAGTTCTCCAGCCGGGAAGCCCTCCTGCGGGCGGTCTACGAGGACATCATGAGCGGTGTGGTCGCCGCCGTCGTGCCGCGCTTCACCGCCAGCACCGGCACGGTTCAGGAGCGCATCCGGATCGGCCTCGGGGGCTACGTCGGCTACCTCACCGAAGACCCTCGCCGGGCTCGCGTGGCGCACCGCGAGGTCCGCGCCGCCGGGGTGCTCGAGCAGGACCGGCACGCCATGATCCTGCGCTTCGCCGACATCATCGCCTCGCAGACGCAACTGGCGCTGGGCGCGCAAGGGCGCGTCCTGGGCCTCGCCCTGGCCGGTGCAGTCACCGAGGTGCTCGTGGACTGGGTCGCGCAGCCCGAGCCGCGACCCGACACCGGCCCCATCGTGGAGACGCTGGTCCACGTCTACGTGGCAGCGATCACGACGATCAAGGCTTAGGTTCGGGTTCACAGGGGGTAGGAAAGCCCTATCCCCTCACCTCTGGAGCCGTTTCTTGAGCACCTCCGCCGCCCGCCCCTGGCCGGGTACGCCCTACCCGCTGGGCGCGACCTACGACGGCAGCGGCACCAACTTCGCGATCTTCAGCGAGGTCGCGCACGCCGTCGAGCTCTGCCTGTTCGACGATGCCGGGGTGGAGACCCGGATCGCTCTCAAGGAGCGGGACGCCTTCGTCTGGCACGGCTACCTGCCGTCCATCGGTCCCGGCCAGCGCTACGGGTACCGCGTACATGGGCCGTACGAGCCCGAGCACGGCCACCGGTGCAACCCGGCGAAGCTGCTGCTGGACCCCTACGCCAAGGCCATCGAAGGCGAGGTCGACTGGTCGGAGGCGTCCTTCTCCTACCGCTGGGACGACCACGACGCCTTCAACGAGGACGACTCCGCGCCGCACACGCCCAAGAGCGTCGTGATCAGCCCGTTCTTCGACTGGGACAACGACCGGCACCCGCGGACGCCGTACAACGAGACGGTCATCTACGAGGCACACGTGAAGGGGCTGACGCAGACCCACCCGGGGATCCCGGAGGACATCCGCGGCACCTACGCCGCGGTCGCGCACCCGGTGATGATCGAGCACTACAAGCGGATCGGGGTGACGGCGATCGAGCTGATGCCGGTGCACCAGTTCGTGCACGACAGCCACCTCGCCGACCAGGGCAAGCGCAACTACTGGGGCTACAACACCATCGGGTTCCTGGCGCCGCACAACGGCTACTCCTCGACCGGGCAGCCGGTGCAGGAGTTCAAAGCCATGGTGAAAGCCCTGCACGCCGCGGGCCTCGAGGTCATCCTCGACGTGGTCTACAACCACACTGCCGAAGGAAACCACCTCGGGCCGACCATGTCGTTCCGCGGCATCGACAACAACGCCTACTACCGACTGGTCGACTCCGAGCGCGAGCACTACTACGACACCACCGGTACGGGCAACACGCTGCTCATGAAGCACCCGCACGTGTTGCAGCTGATCATGGACTCACTGCGGTACTGGGTGAACGACATGCACGTCGACGGGTTCCGCTTCGACCTCGCGTCCTCCCTCGCGCGGCAGTTCCACGAAGTCGACCGGCTGTCGGCGTTCTTCGACCTCGTGCAGCAGGACCCCGTCGTCAGCCAGGTCAAGCTCATCGCGGAGCCGTGGGACATCGGCGAGAACGGCTACAACGTCGGCGGCTTCCCACCGCTGTGGACCGAGTGGAACGGCAAGTACCGCGACACCGTCCGCGACTACTGGCGCGGCGACGAGGCCACCCTCGCCGAGTTCGCCTCCCGCCTCACCGGCTCCGCCGACCTGTACGAGCAGGACGGTCGTCGGCCGTACGCGTCCATCAACTTCGTGACGGCCCACGACGGGTTCACGCTGCACGACCTGGTGTCCTACAACGACAAGCACAACGACGCCAACGGTGAGAACGGCAACGACGGCGAGTCCCACAACCGCTCCTGGAACTGCGGCGTCGAGGGTGACACCGACGACCTCGAGGTCATCGCGCTGCGCGAGCAGCAGAAGCGCAACTTCCTCACCACGCTGCTGCTGAGTCAGGGCGTGCCGATGCTGCTGCACGGCGACGAGCTCGGTCGCACCCAGCACGGCAACAACAACGTGTACGCCCAGGACTCCGAGATCGCCTGGATCGACTGGGAACGGGCCCGTGACTTCGATGTGCTCACGACCTTCCTGGCCAAGCTCACCCGGCTCCGTCGTGAGCACCCGGTGTTCCGGCGGCGGCGGTTCTTCCGCGGCCTGCCCGTCAAGGGCAGCCCGGTCGAGGACATCGGCTGGTACACCCCGGCCGGTGAGGAGATGTCGGACGAGGACTGGGCCACCGGGCACGCCCGGTCGGTTGCGGTCTTCCTCAACGGCGAAGCGATCCGCGAGCCGGACGCCCGCGGCGAGCACGTGACCGACGACCAGTTCTGGCTGCTGCTCAACGGCCACCACGAGCCGATCCACTTCCACCTCGCGACCGTCGGCTCCGGTGAGCGCTGGTCGGTCGAGATCGACACCCACTCGCCGCTGCTCGACGACGCCAACGAGCGGTCGGTGAAGACGGCCGAGGGCATGACGGTCGAGGCTCGGTCGGTCGTGCTGCTGCGGAAGGTGTTCTGAGTGCAGCCGGTCAGCACCTACCGGCTCCAGCTCACGCCGGAGTTCACCTTCGACCGAGCTACAGCCGCCGTGCCGTACCTCGCACGCCTCGGGGTGACGCACGTCTACTGCTCCCCCTGGCTGGAGTCGACGCCGGGCTCCCAGCACGGGTACGACGTGGTCGACCACGGCCGGGTGGACTCCCAGCTCGGCGGGCCGGCCGGACTCGAGGGGCTGGTGACGGCCTGCCGGGAGCACCGGCTCGGCATCGTCCTCGACATCGTCCCGAACCACATGTCGGTCGAGCACGAGCGCCTCAACACTGCCTGGTGGTCCCTGCTCGCGGAAGGCCTGGCGTCGCCGTACGCCTCCTGGTTCGACGTCGACTGGTCATCAGGGAAGCTGCTGGTGCCGGTGCTCGGCGGATCGCTGGACGAGGTCGTGCTCCACGACGACTACGTGAGCTACTACGAGCACGAGTTCCCTTTAGCACCAGGCACTCTGGTCGAAGGGGACGTCGACAAGACCCTCGATCAGCAGCACTACGCGCTCACCCACTGGCGCACCCCCTTGAACTACCGCCGCTTCTTCGACGTGACAACGCTCGCCGCCGTCCGCGTCGAGGACCCGGTGGTGTTCACGGCGACCCACGCGCTCATCCTCGAGCAGGTCCGGTCCGGCGTGGTGGACGGTCTCCGGATCGACCATCCCGACGGCCTCGCTGATCCCGCCGGCTACTTCGCGCGGCTGGCCGCCGAGGCACCCGGCACGTGGGTCGTGGCTGAGAAGATCCTCGAACCGGGCGAGCAGCTCCCCGCCTGGAGCGGCGCCGGCACCACCGGCTACGACGCCCTCCAGAAGGTCATGGGGCTGTTCCTGGATCCCGCCGGTCTGGATCCGCTGACGCAGGTCTGGGACGGCCCGTCCTGGCCGGAGGTCGTCGACGCGTCCAAGCGCGCGGTGCTGCGGGAGGTGCTCGTCGCCGAGGTCGAGCGGTTGCTCGACGTGGCCCAGCCCGCCGCTCCGGACGTGGACCGGGAACGACTGCGCGAGGCGCTGGTGGAAGTGCTCGTCGCGTTCGACGTCTACCGCGCCTACCTGCCCTCGACCGGACCGGCCGACGCCGGCGCGCGCGCACACGTGGACGCCGCTGCTGCTGCCGCCACGTCGAAGCGTCCGGACCTGGTGAACGAGGTTCAGCTGATCGGTCGGCTGGCGCTCGCCGACCTGTCCTGCCCGGAGTTCGTCACCCGGTTCCAGCAGACCTGCGGACCGGTGATGGCCAAGGGCGTGGAGGACACCGCCTTCTACCGCTACCTGCCTCTCGCGGCCCTCTGCGAGGTCGGCGGCGACCCCTCGGTCTTCGGGACGTCGGTGCCCGACTTCCACGCGTGGTGCGCGGGCCAGCACGAGCACTGGCCACTGTCGATGACGACGTTGTCCACGCACGACACGAAGCGCTCCGAGGACGTTCGCGCCCGGCTGGTGCTGCTGTCCCAGCAGCCGGCGTCCTGGGCTGCCGCCGTCGACCGCTGGACGGGGATGCTGACCGAGCGGCTGGACCGACCCACCGAGCTCCTGGTCTGGCAGAGCCTGCTCGGGGCGTGGCCGATCAGCGAAGGCCGGCTCGTCGCCTACCTGGAGAAGGCCGTGCGCGAGGCCAAGGTGCACACGTCCTGGCTCGACCCGGATGCTGCCTACGAATCCCGCCTGACCGCCTTCGTGCACGCCGTGTACGGCAATCCCGCGTTGATGGCCGACCTGGCAGCCCTCGTCGCCGGGCTCGAGCCGGCCTGGCGGCTCACCTTGCTGGCCCAGAAGCTGGTCCAGCTCACGATGCCCGGGGTACCGGACACCTACCAGGGCACCGAACTGACCGACCTCTCGCTGGTCGACCCGGACAACCGCCGCCCGGTCGACTACGCCCGCCGGGCCGCACTCCTGGACGCCCCGGACGGGTCGGTGGACAGCGACAAGCTCCGCGTCGTCAGCACCGTCCTCCGGCTCCGGCGCGAGCATCCGGAGTGGTTCCTGGCCGGCGGGTACCAGCCACTCGAAGCCGATCCGGGGGTTGTCGCGTACGGCCGGGCCTCCGAGGTCCTGGTGGTGGCGCCGGTCCGCAGCACCATCCCTGACGGCACCGTCACGCTGCCCCCCGGAGCCTGGGAGGACCTGCTCGGCGGCATCACCTGGCACGGCCGCGTCGCGCTGCCGGAGCTCCTGGGCGCCTTCGGCGTCGCCCTGCTGGTCCGCCGATGACCGCCTTCGGCGTCTGGGCGCCGGGGCGGGCGCAGGTGGACCTCGTGCTCGACGACACCCGGATCCCCATGACCGCGAACGGTGACTGGTGGAAGGCCGTCGCGGAGGGCACCGACTACGGGTTCTCCCTCGACGGTGGGCCGCTGCGCCCGGACCCTCGGAGCACGTGGCAGCCCAGCGGGGTGCACGGTGCGTCCCGCGTCTACGACCACGGCGCCTTCACGTGGACCGATGCCCGCTGGCACGGGGTGCCGCTGGCGGGAGCGATCTGCTACGAGCTGCACGTCGGGACGTTCACCCCCGAGGGCACGTTCGACAGCGCCATCGACCGCCTCGACCACCTCGTCGACCTGGGTATCACCGTCGTGGAGCTGCTGCCCTGCAACGGCTTCGACGGCCGTTGGGGTTGGGGCTACGACGGCGTCCTCTGGTACGCCGTCCACCAGCCGTACGGCGGCCCGGACGGCCTGAAGCGGTTCGTCGACGCGGCGCACGCGAGGGGTCTGGGCGTCGCGATGGACGTCGTGTACAACCACCTCGGACCGGCGGGCAACTACCTGCCCGAGTTCGGGCCCTACCTCACCGACGACCACCACACGCCGTGGGGCCCGGCGGTCAACCTGGACCGGGCCGGCTCCGATGAAGTCCGTCGCTTCGTGCTGGACAGCGCGCTGGCCTGGCTGCGCGACTTCCACATCGACGGCCTCCGGCTCGACGCCGTGCACGCTCTCATCGACGACAGCGCGACGCACCTGCTCGAGGAGCTCAGCACCGAGGTACAGGCGCTGGCCGCGCAGCTCGGGAAGCCGCTGTGGCTGGTCGCCGAGAGCGACCTGAACGACCCCCGCACCATCGAGCCCCGGGAGGCCGGCGGACTGGGGCTCGACGGTCAGTGGAGCGACGACGTCCACCACGCACTGCACTCGCTGCTGACCGGCGAGACCGGTGGCTACTACTGCGACTTCGGATCGCTCGAGGTGCTCGCGAAGGCGATGACCGGCGCTTTCGTGCACGACGGCACCTGGTCGACCTTCCGGGAGCGGACCCATGGTCGACCCGTGCCGACGGCGATCCCGGGACACCGGTTCGTGGTCTACCTGCAGGACCACGACCAGGTCGGCAACCGTGCCCTCGGGGACCGGATCGGGCTGTCCCCCGGACTCGCCCGCGTCGGCGCGGCCCTCTACCTGCTGTCGCCGTACACGCCGATGGTGTTCATGGGTGAGGAGTTCGGAGCCAGGACGCCGTGGCCCTTCTTCTCCGACCACGCAGGCGAGCTCGGCGAAGCGGTCCGGCAGGGCCGGCGGGCCGAGTTCTCCCGGCACGGCTGGCAGGCGCAGGAGGTGCCGGACCCCCAGTCGCCCGACACGTTCGCGTCGGCGAAGCTCGACTGGGACGGCCAGGACTCCGAACTGCTCGCGTACTACCGGTCGCTGATCGTGCTCCGGCGGTCCAGTGCGGACCTGTCGGACGGCCGTCGCGACAAGGTCAGCGTGACCTGGGACGACGACGCGCGCTGGCTGGTGGTGCGGCGCGGTGACGTCGCCATCGCCTGCAACCTGGGCGCGGTCCGGCAGCCGGTCGCCATCCCCGGGACGCCCTTGCGGGTGCTGCTGGCGAGCACCGACGGCTGGTCCTTCAGCGACCAGCGGGTCGAGATGGACGGCGAGAGCGTCGTGGTGCTGGCACTGGTGGCAGGCTGACAGGTACCTCCCAGGGTGATGGCCCACAGTGACGGGAGTCGAACGAAAGGACCCCTATGGCGGTGCGCAAGGCCTACCTCGATCCGGGGAGCCTGCTGGAGACGACGCTCGCCGAGGTGAAGAGCGTCGTCGTCGGCCAGGACCAGATGCTCGAACGGATGCTGGTGGCCCTGCTGGCCCGGGGGCACTGCCTGCTCGAAGGCGTCCCCGGTGTCGCGAAGTCGCTCGCCGTCGACACCCTCGCCCGCGTCATCGGAGGCACCAGCGTACGGCTCCAGTTCACGCCCGACCTGGTGCCCAGCGACATCATCGGGACCCGCGTGTACCGGCCGAGCAAGGAGGACTTCGAGGTCGAGCTCGGGCCGGTCTTCGCGAACCTGGTGCTCGCCGACGAGGTGAACCGCGCCCCGGCCAAGGTGCAGTCGGCGCTGCTCGAGGTGATGGCCGAGCGCCAGGTCTCCCTCGCCGGGACGACGTACCCGCTGCCCAGCCCGTTCGTGGTGATGGCGACCCAGAACCCGTTGGAGAGCGAGGGCGTCTACCCGCTCCCGGAGGCCCAGCTCGACCGCTTCCTCATGAAGGTCGACGTGCCGACGCCCTCGATGACGGAGGAGCTCGAGATCGTCAACCGCATGTCGGTCGACCCGCCGCGTGCCTCCCAGGTGCTCGAGCTCGGCCAGCTGGTCCAGCTCCAGCGGGCGGCCGACGACGTGTACGTCCACCAGGCCGTCGCGGAGTACGCCGTCCGGCTCGTGATGGCCACTCGCCAGCCCGAGGAGTGGGACGTCCCCGAGCTGACACCGCTGGTCGTGCACGGCGCCTCCCCGCGCGGCAGCCTCGGCCTCATCGCGGCGGCCCGCTCGCTCGCCCTCATCCGCGGACGGGACCACGCGCTCCCCGAGGACGTCGCCGACATCGCCGTCGATGTGCTGGCCCACCGGCTCGTGCTGACCTACGACGCCGTGGCCGACGGGGTGCCGCCGCGCAGGCTGATCGAGCGGGTCCTGCACGCCGTCGCGCCCCCCCAGGTCGCGCACGCGGGGTTCGCCGGGTGACGGCGGGAGACCTCCTGGTCAAGGGAAGTCGGGCCCGCCGGCTCTACCTCGAGGTCGGCCACAAGGTCGAGGGCCACCTGCACGGCGAGCACCTCGGATTCCTGCCCGGCTCGGGGGGTGACCCCGCCGAAGCACGCGCGTACGAGCCCGGGGACGACGTCCGCAAGCTGGACTGGGCGGTGCTCGCCCGCACCGGCATCCCGTACGTCCGGACGACCACGGCCCAGCGCGAGCTCGAGACCACGTTCGTGGTGGACCTCACCCCGTCGATGGCCTACGGCACCCGCCAGCAGGACAAGCGCACCCTGGCGCTGACGATGGTCGCGGCCTTCTGCCACCTGGCCTCCGGGCCGGGAGATCGGATCGGGGCTGTCGTGCTCACCACCGCAGGGGTACGCCGGGTGCCGTCCCGGACGATGTCGTCGGCCGGTCCGCACCTGCTCTCACTGCTCGAGCGCACGATCCCGGGTGAAGGCCTGGCGCCGTCCCTCGCCGAGGCCTTGGCCGCGGTCCCCGCCCAGCGCCGCGGGCTGGTGGTGGTGATCTCGGACCTGCTCGGCCCTGCCGACTGGCAGCACCCGTTGCGAAGGCTCAGCCAGCGGCATGACGTCATCGTGATCCAGGTGCACGACCCCCGCGAACGTGAGCTGCCGGCGGTGGGGCTGCTGCGCGTCGTCGACCCAGAAACGGGCCGCGCCCTCGACGTGCCGACCGGCGACCGTCGGCTGCGGCGGCGGTACGCCGAGGCCGCGGTGGCTCGGCACTGCGCGCTGGCCGAGCAGGTCGTCGGCGCGGGAGCCTCGCACCTGCCGCTGGGCACCGACGAGGACTGGCTGCGGTCGCTGAGCCGGTTCCTGGCGGTTCGGCGTCGGGTGCGCAAGGCCCGCAGGGTGGCCGGCCGGTGATCCCCCGCCACTGGGACTTCGCCGCTCCGTCGCGGCTGTGGCTGCTGCTGGCCGTGCTTGCCCTCGCCCTCGCGTACGTGCTCGTCCAACGCCGCCGCGCGCCGTACGAGACCCGGTTCGCCGACGTGGACCTGCTGGCGTCAGTGATGCCCAAGCGGCCAGGATGGCGGCGGCACCTGCCGGCAGGTCTGCTGCTGCTGACCCTGGTCGCGCTGACGACGGGCTTCGCCAAGCCCTCCGGCGAGGTACGGGTGCCCCGCGCCGAGGCCACCGTCGTCGTCGCCCTCGACGTGTCTGCCTCCATGACCGCGACCGATGTGCTGCCGTCCCGGATCGAGGCCGCCAAGCAGGCCGCCCAGGCCTTCGTCCGCTCCCTGCCCACGACGTTCGACGTCGGCCTGGTGTCCTTCAGCGGCACCGCCACCGTGGTGCAGCCACCGACGCAGAACCGGGCAGCGCTGCTCGACGCGATCGCCGGCCTGCCTCTCGGCGGCGGCACCGCGATCGGCGAAGCCGTGACGGCCAGCATCAGCGCGGCGCAGGCCGTGGCCAAGCAGAGCGGGCCCAAGGCGCCGGTGCGGATCGTGCTGCTCTCCGACGGCGGCAACACCGTCGGCCAGAGCGTCGAGGAAGGCGCCCAGCAGGCCGTCGACGCCGGCATGCCGGTGACCACGATCGCCTACGGCACCCCCGACGGGGTCGTCGTGCTGCGAGGGCAGAGCATCCCCGTACCGGTCGATGCGGTGGCCTTGCAGGACCTGGCGCGGACGACCGGCGGGCAGGCCTATCGCGCGCAGGACAGCAAGCAGCTCAAGGACAGCTATGACAACATCGGCCGTGAGGTCGGCACGACCAGGAAGCGACGCGATCTCACGGCGGAGCTGAGTGGCCTCGGGCTGCTCACGGGGCTCGCCGCAGCCGGCACCTCGCTGGTGTGGTTCCGGGTGCTGCCCTAGGCGTGCCGGACGGCCAGGATCGCGTTGTAGACCGTGGTCTGGCCGGCGTTGACGAACAGGTCGGTGTTCGCGGACGCGGTGCCCGAGGAGATCACCACGTGATAGCCCAGCTGGTCGCCCAGCTGGCACAGCGCCACCTTGTACACGCCCTTGGCGTTGGTCGTCGTGGTCACCTTCAGCGGGCACTGCGGGCTGTCACTGACGTCCGCCGGGTCCGAGCGCGTGATCGTGACGGTCGCCCCCTCCAGACCAGCGCCGCTCGTCGTGACGACCCGTCCCGTGAGCAGGCCCTTGGCGGTGCTCGACTGGGTGGTCGGCGGGTCGGGCTGGGTCGGCAGCCCGAACAGGTCGCTGCTCCCGGGCGGCAGCACGCCGAACGACGGGGTGCTCTGCGGCAGGGGCGTCGCGCTCGGCGTCGGCTGCTGCGGCTGCGGGGTGGTCGGTGCGCTCGTCGGCTGCGGAGACGGCACCTGTACGGGGGGCTGGTCGGCCACCGAGCTGCTGTGGGTCAGCAGCACGAGCAGCGCCAGCACCGCGGACACCAGCCCGGTGGCCATCCCGCCCTTCACCAGCGTGAGGCTGTCCGCGGACTGCTCGTCCTTGAGCGCGCGGAGGCCGGCGGCGGCGGCGGTGACGGCGGCGAGCGAGGCGAACCACGCGCCGGCCTCGCGGTGACCGGTGGCGATCGAGAGCAGCAGGAGCACCGCCAAGGCCGTCAGGCCGGCCGTCAGGGCGGCCCGGCCCCACGGCGTCAGGCCCGTGAGCGCCTGCTGCCACCGACCACTCTTCGCAGGCGCAGGGGCGTTCAGGACCTGCGTGGGCGCCACCGGTCGGTCCGGCAGCACGTACGGCAGGAAGTCGGGGCCACGAGCGTCGGTCACCTGAGCATCTTGCAACGTGTCGCTGGGAAGCGCCTGTGAGGCCTCGCGGAGCACAGCCCCGCCCAAGCAGTGATCCACAGAACCGGAGCAATCCCGAACGGGCACTTCCGGGTTGCTCCCGTTCCGTGGATCACCCGAGAGAGGGGGGTGGGGTCGCTGGGGTGGCTGGGGTGGAGAGCATGGCAGCGACCAGGCGCTCGGCGGCCAGCACCGGCGTCAGGTTGCCGTCGCGCACGTCCGCCTCGAGCGTCGGCGCCAGCGCCCGGAGCGCCGGGTCCTCGCGCAGCCGGTCCATGAGGGAGTCGCGCACCAGCGACCACATCCAGGCCACGTGCTGGTCGCGGCGGCGCTGCTCGAGCTCGCCGGACGCACGCAGGGCCGTGAGGTGCGCCTCGAGCAGCTCCCAGACCTCGTCGAGGCCCTTCCCGGTGTGGGCACTGCACGTCACGACCGGGGTCACCCAGCCGTCCTCGGGGCGCCCGAGCATCCGCAGCGCGCCCCCCAGCTCGCGGGCTGCCCGTTCCGCAACCGCCTCGTCCGGGCCGTCGGCCTTGTTCACCGCGACCACGTCGGCGAGCTCCAGCACGCCCTTCTTGATCCCCTGCAGCTGATCACCGGTACGGGCCAGCGCCAGCAGCAGGAACGTGTCGGTCATGTCCGCCACGACCGTCTCGGACTGCCCGACGCCGACGGTCTCGACCAGGATCACGTCGTAGCCGGCGGCGGCCATGATGACCATCGACTCGCGGGTTGCCCTCGCGACGCCGCCGAGGGTTCCCGAGGTCGGCGACGGCCGGACGAAGGCGGCCGGGTCGGTCGCGAGCCGGGTCATGCGGGTCTTGTCGCCGAGGATGCTCCCGCCGGTGCGGCCCGACGAGGGGTCGATCGCGAGCACCGCGACCCGGTGACCTTCGCCGGTGAGCCGGCTGCCCAGCGCGTCGATGAAGCTCGACTTGCCCACGCCCGGGACGCCGGTGATCCCGATCCGCCGAGCCGTCGACGCGTGCGGGAGCAGCTGCACCAGCACCTGCTGCGCCAGCGCCCGGTGGTCCGGCCGGGACGACTCGACCAGCGTGATGGCCCGGGCGATGGCGCCGCGGTTGCCGGACAGGACCCCCTCGACGTGCCGGTCGACCTGCGTCACCGCGCGGAGAGCGCGGTGATCAGGTCGAAGGCAGCGTCCGGGATCACGGTGCCGGGCGAGAAGATCGCGGCAGCGCCCGCCTCGCGGAGCTCGGCGAAGTCCTGCGGGGGGATGACGCCACCGACCACGACCATGATGTCCGGGCGACCCTGCTCGGCGAGCGCAGCCTTCAACGCCGGCACCAGTGTCAGGTGTCCGGCGGCGAGGGAGTTCACGCCGACGATGTGGACGTCGGCCTCGATCGCCTGGCGGGCGACCTCTTCCGGGGTCTGGAACAGCGGGCCCACGTCCACATCGAAGCCGAGGTCCGCGAAGGCCGAAGCGATGACCTTCTGACCGCGGTCGTGGCCGTCCTGACCCATCTTGGCGACCAGGATCCGCGGGCGTCGCCCTTCGGCGTCGGCGAACTCCGCCGCTGCCTTCCGTACCCTTTCGATGCTCTCCGTCGGACCCGCCTCCTGCCGGTAGACCCCGCTGATCGTCCGGATGTGCCCCGTGTAGCGGCCGAAGACCTTCTCCATGGCGTCGGAGATCTCCCCGACGGTGGCCTTCTCGCGCGCTGCGTCGATCGCCGCGGCGAGCAGGTTCCCGTCATTGGCGGCGGCCTGGGTCAGCCGGTCCAGCGCGGCCTCGACCGCACCGCTGTCGCGTTCCTCGCGGAGCCGGCGGAGCTTCTCGATCTGCTGCGCCCGGACGGCGTGGTTGTCGATCTTGAGGACGGCGATGTCCTCCTCGCCGGACACGACGTACTTGTTGACGCCGATCACCGGCTGGCGGCCGGAGTCGATGCGGGCCTGGGTGCGAGCCGCCGCCTCCTCGATGCGCATCTTCGGGATGCCCTCCTCGATGGCCTTCGCCATCCCACCGGCGGCCTCGACCTCCTTGATGTGCGCCCAGGCACGGCGAGCCAGCTCGTAGGTGAGGCGCTCGACGTACGCGCTGCCACCCCAGGGATCGATGACGCGGCAGGTACCGGACTCCTGCTGGAGCAGCAGCTGGGTGTTCCGGGCGATGCGGGCCGAGAAGTCGGTCGGCAGCGCGAGCGCCTCGTCGAGCGCGTTCGTGTGCAGGGACTGGGTGTGCCCCTGCGTCGCGGCCATCGCTTCCAGGCAGGTGCGCCCGACGTTGTTGAAGACGTCCTGCGCGGTCAGGGACCAGCCGCTCGTCTGGCAGTGGGTGCGCAGCGACAGGGACTTGTCGCTCTTGGGGCCGAACTCGTTGACGAGCTTGGCCCACAGCAG
>JBKJVH010000051.1:0-9301 GCA_046590985.1 Mycobacteriales bacterium | reverse complement strand
CGGTAGGCGTCGATCTGCCATGCAGTCGAAACCTCCTGGGGATCGCGCGTACGGCGGCTCGGCACGATCGCGATGTCGTCGAACCCATACGCCCGCCGACCGCTCTTGCCGATCCCGATCTCTACCTCTGCCATCAGTTCACTGCCCGCTGTAGTTGGGTGCTTCGACCGTCATCTGGATGTCGTGCGGGTGCGACTCTTTCAGACCCGCAGCGGTGATCCTGACGAAACGCCCGTTGGCCTGCAGCTCGGGGATGCTGGCCGCGCCGACGTAGTACATCGACTGCCGCAACCCCCCGGTCAGCTGGTGCGCGACCGCGCTCAACGGACCCCGGTACGGCACCTGCCCCTCGACACCCTCCGGGATGAGCTGGTCGTCGCTGGACACGTCAGCCTGGCTGTACCGGTCCTTGGAGAAGCTCTTCTTGGGGCCGCGGCTCGACATCGCGCCGAGCGACCCCATCCCGCGGTAGGCCTTGAACTGCTTGCCGTTGGTGAAGACCAGCTCCCCCGGCGACTCCTCGACGCCGGCGAGCAGGCTGCCGAGCATGACGGTGTCGGCGCCGGCGACGAGCGCCTTGGCGATGTCCCCGGAGTACTGCAGGCCGCCGTCCCCGATCACCGGTACGCCGGCGGGCTTGCAGGCGAGCGCCGCCTCGTAGATCGCGCTGACCTGGGGTACGCCGACCCCCGCGACGACCCGGGTGGTGCAGATGCTGTTGTGGACGATGGCGTTGTCGGCGATGAAGCTGTGCGACTCCGCCTCGACCTCGAGGTCGTAGACCGGCACCGAGAGCCCCGTCTGCCGCACCCCGAGCAGCTTCACGACGCTGTACTCGGGGAACAGCCCGGCCGTGCCTTCCTCGCGGGCGACGTTGGGAAGCGAACCCTTCACGAGCAGGCACACGATCCCGAACAGCTCCGACAGCGCCTGAGAGGTGTTGCGGAAGCAGAGCCGGCCGCCCTCGTCCACGTGACCGTCGCTGTCGATCAGACCCTGAAGCAGCCCGCGCAAGTAGGCCTCGTCGGAGCACAGCCAGTCCGCGGGCAGGTGCTTGGCGTCCTGCTTCCCGCAGGCCGCAAGCAGCTTGGCCCACTGGCAGGAGTACAGGTGCAGGTGCTGAACGCCGCGCTTGCTCTCCCCCAGAACCGGACGGACGCCGACGACGCGCTCCACGGCAGCGAGCAGCCGAGCGATCACCGCCGTCTCGTGCGCCCCCGGGTAGAAGGAGACCCTGCCGATGTCGCTCTTGCCGTTGTTGTTGAGGAAGGCGTGCCCGTCGCCGAGGAAGAACCCCAGCAGGTAGCCGAGGTCCTCGCTCTCCTCGATCACCTCGTTGTACCGCCCGAGTGTGGACTCGCGGACCGCGTACTCCCGCAGGTCGAGGCGCAGGTGCTCCGGCAGCTCGAAGTGCAGGTCGCTCGGGAACAGGAGCGCGTCGCGGTCGACCGTGCCGATCTCCCGCCAGTCGATCTTGCTCGACCCGAGGCGCGTGGCCCTCTCCAGCACCTTGACGTAGCCGCGACTGGCCACCGCTGCAGCACTCACGGTCGAGAGGTCGCCGGTCAGGTACCGGTGATCAGGGGTCGCGAAGGTCTCTGCGCCGTTCGCGGTGTGACGCACGGCCACGACCTCACGGACGCCGGTGCACCAGGCCTTCACGACCGTCGTGGGGAGGCCGTTGCCCGTGATCACCCGGTCCCCGGCGACGACCTTGTCGATGTCCTTGTACGTCCCGTTGGCCATGAGCACGCGAGTACCGGCCGCAAAGCATCCCGGACCGACCCCGACCTTCACCCCGTCGGCGCCGGCGTCGACGTGCGCCTGCGCACCGGCCCGAGTGGCGACGTTGCCGCCGATGATGTCGACGTGGGCCGCCGCCGGGTCCTGCTTGAGCTGGGCGATCATGTCGAGCACGCCCTTGCCGTGGCCCTGCGCGACGTCCACCACGATCGCGTCGACCCCGGCGTCGACCAGCGCCATGGCCCGCTTGAACGCGTCGCCGTGGAAGCCGATGGCAGCCGCGACCCGGAGCCGGCCGGCCTCGTCCTTGGTGGCGAGCGGGTACTGGTCCTTCTTGACGAAGTCCTTGACCGTGATCATCCCGGCCAGCCGGCCCTGGGCGTCGACGAGCGGGAGCTTCTCGATCTTGTTCGTCTGGAGCAGCCGGAGCGCGTCGTCGTTGCTGACGCCGACCGGCGCGGTGATCAGGGGCATGCGGGTCATGACGTCGCGGACGAGGCGCTGCTGATCGGACTCGAAGCGGGTGTCGCGGTTGGTGATGATGCCGAGCAGCACCCCGTCGGCGTCCACGACCGGCAGCCCACTGATCCGGTAGCGGCCGCAGAGCCGGTCGACGTCCTCGAGGGTGTGCTCCGGCGAGCACGTGACGGGGTTGGTGACCATGCCGGCCTCGGAGCGCTTCACGAGGTCGACCTGCGCGGCCTGGTCCTCGATGCTGAGGTTGCGGTGCAGCACGCCGATGCCGCCCTGACGGGCCATCGCGATCGCCATCCTGGCCTCGGTCACGGTGTCCATCGCGCTCGACAGGAGCGGGACGTTGAGCGTGATCCGCTTGCTCAGCCGGGTCGCGGTGACAGCCTCGGCGGGGTTGACCTCGCTGTACCCCGGGAGGAGCAGGACGTCATCGAAGGTGAGCCCGATGGGAGCCAGCAGGCCACCGAAGGTGTCGTCGTTCTGGGGGTCCATCTGCACTGCTCCCGGCTGCCGGAGGAAGCACCCGATCGTACCCGCCTGAAGGGTCGGCCCCGGTTCAGCGCCGGCCGGATCGCGCTTCGCGACGTGGCGCGCCGTGGATCATTGCGGGTCAACGCGACCGGCCGGGCCGAAGTCTCCCGCAAAGATCAACGTGGCGGTCGCGCTGCGTCATGATCTTTGCGGCTGCCCAGAGCGTCAGCTGTCGCCTCCACCCGCAAAGATCAGCACGGCCGGCGCGGACCTGCCGGAACGAGCGCGGCGCTAGCTGACCAGACCGCGACGGAAGCCGAGCGCGACGGCCTGCGCGCGGTCGTTGACGCCGAGCTTGCGGAACAGCCGCCGGGCGTGCGTCTTGACGGTGTCCTCCGACAGGTAGAGCTCCCGGCCGATGGCGGAGTTCGACTTGCCCTGGGACATGCCCGTCAGGACCTGGAGCTCGCGCTCGGTGAGCGTCGCCTGCGGCGGGCCGGTACGGGAGGGCTCGCGCGAGACCAGCGCCCGGCGCAGTGACGGCTCGACGAGGTCCATGCCGTCGAGGGCGTGCGCGACGGCCGCGCAGAGCTCCTCGTGGGACACGTCCTTGAGCAGGTAGCCGCGCGCTCCGGAGGACACCGCGGCGGCGACCTGGTCCCGGTCGTCGGCGGCCGTCAGCATGATGACCTTCGCCTCCGGGTACGACGCCACGAGCCGGCGGGTGGCTTCCAGACCACCGAGGCCCGGCATCCGGACGTCCATGAGCACCAGGTCGGGGTGCTCGTGCGGGTAGCGGGCGAGCACCTCCTCACCGGACGCGGCGGTCTCCACCTTGTCGACCCCGGGCACGCCCGCGACGAACTGGCGCAGCCCCTCTCGCACGATCCGGTGGTCGTCGCAGATGAGTACGGTCGTCACGGTTCAGTCCTTGCGTCGGTGAACGGGAGAACAAGTCGAAGCAGGCCGGCGGAGGCCGACAGCTCGCCGCCGAGCAGCTGGGCGCGGCGCACCCAGCGCTCCGGGGACGGCAACGTGCCAGGGACCTCCACGGCAAGCAGCTCGCCCTGCCGGCGCAGCGTCACCGCACCACCGGAGGGGACCACCACGGCCTGGACGAACCGGTAGGCCACCCCGGCGCGCACCCCGCAGAGCTGAGATCCGGCTTCGAGATCGCCGGACACCTCGAGCGGCACCTGACGGGCCAGCTCGAGGAGCCCTCCGGTCAGCCCGTCGGAACCCCGGGGCCGCAGCTGCCACAGCGTCCGGCGCAGCTCGACCAGGGACTCCTGGACAGCGTCTCGGACGAGCGCAGGGTCGGCGCCGCGGACGGCAGCGTCGGCGGCGTACCGGGCGACGACGAGGTTCTGGACGGGGCCGTCGTGCAGGGCGTCCGCGATCTCGTCACGATCATGCTCCGCCGCGTCGAGCAGCTCCTCGACCCCGACCGCGGGCACGAGTGCGAGCCCCAGGATGGCCGACGACGCGCGGAGGGCGGGCAGCTGTGACGGCCTGGCGCCGACGACCGTGAGGGTGGCCCCGGAGCCGACCGGCAGCTCCAGGGACGTTCCGCCCACCGCGCGCATGGTCGGGACGGAATGCAGCACCTCGCCACCGACCCCGAGCAGATCCCCGTTTGCAGCCCGGAGGACCGCTGTACGCAGTCCCAACCCGTCCGCCAGCAGCTCGAGAGCCGCCGGCAGCGAGGCACCGGCGGCGAGCAGGTCGGCGAGCCGACTGAGCAGCACGCAGGGGTCGATCAGGACAGTCGGGCGGGAGGCCTGCTGCACCATCAGCACCACCTCCCTCACGACACACAAAGACTCTGCCTCTGTCTTCGGCACAACGAGGCCTCGACGTGAGGTCGCGGGCCCATTTTGGCCCGTTGTGCCTACGCGGCATGACCCACCCGGATGGGTGACCTGGTTCCCCCGGGAGGGTGAACGGGTGTCAGCCCTCCAGCAGGGCGTTGATGTCAGGTCGCGCGAGCCACTCACTGCGGACCCCGGGAGGCAGGTCGCCGGCGATCGCGAGGACCGCCGAGCGGGCCGCGGCGAGGCTCTTCGCGCCCTCGGCGAGGTCGCTCTCGACCTCGGACTCGAGCAGCATCGCACCGAGCAGCGCCCGGGACGGCCAGACCAGCGGCAGCACCCCGAGCGACTCGGCGAAGGTCGCCGAGCGCCGCAGCGTGGCGATGGCCTCGTCGTCGCCGATGGACACCTGCGCCAGCCCGAGCAGCAGCAGCCCCTTTGACACGTGCCGGGGAGCGCGGGCGTCCTCAGCGCGCTTGACGGCCCCCGCGGCGTGGGCCGCGGCGTCCTCCGGCCGGCCCTCGAGCAGGGCGACCTCGGCATGCGCCCAACCCAGCCGGACCCGCTGTCGCCACCACTCGTCGCCCCGACCGGGCAGCACCGCTTCGGCCTCGGCCAGCCGGCTCGCGGCCTCCTCGGTCTCGTCGAGCCCGACCGCGTCCGACGCCAGCCCCAACACGGCGTCGAAGGCTGCCTCGCCGGTGCCGTCGGTCAGCTCGAGGGCGTCCAGGTCGGCCTCGCGGGCGATGGCGTGCCGCCCGAGCTGGCGGTGGATGCTGGCGATCGTGGCGCTCGACAGCGACCCGAACAGTCGCGTCTCCGGGGCGGTGTCCTCGACCTGGCCGGCCTCGACGAGCGGGGCCAGCACGGTCAGCGCGGCGCCGTACCGGCCACCGGCCCCGAGCGCAACGCCGAGCAGCCAGGCGGCCGCGGCCCGCTCGGCGACCAGGCCCTGGGACTGGGCCACGACGACGGCCTTCTCCAGCGCAGTCACGGCGGCCGCGGGCTTGCCGTGGAACGCGGCGTGCTCACCGCTCGCGAGCAGCGTGGGCAAGTCGGGTTGGGTCACTCCGTGGACGCTAGTGCCTGTCCGCGCAGCGCCCTCCCGAGCAGGTCCAACGCCGCGCCGAGGCCGTCGGCCCGACTGACCCGCGCAGGCAGGTCAGGCTGCCAGCCGGGCCCACCGACGATCACTGCCGTCGGGGGCCGGGTGACCGGCAGGGACGCCAGCAGCTCGGACTGCCCCGGGCTCGGCAGCTGCGACCACAGGAACACCGCAGCAGGACCGGTACGGCGCACGGCGGCGAGCAGGGCCGAGGCCGGCAGTGCGGCCCCGAGGAGTCGGGCCGACTCCCCGCGCTCAGCCAGTGCGGCGGCGAGCGCGAGCATCGGCAGGCAGTGCTGCTCCTCGGGCGCGCAGGCCAGCAGCAACGGCCGGCCACCGCTCGGGACAACGCTGCTGGCGTGCCCGCGCAGGGCGGCCGTGATGCAGTCGGACAGCAGGTGCTCGACCTCGACGCCCTCCCCGGTGCGCTCCCAGCGGGCACCGGCGGCGACCAGCACCGGTACCAGGACCTGCTCCCACGCGCGCACGACACCGTGCTCGGGGAGCAGTTGGCGCAGGCAGTCCAGGACATCTTCACTGCTGAGGCTGCTCGCAGCCCGGTCGAGCCGGCGTACGAGCTCGTCCGCGCCAGGGATCGGTGAGGCCGGCCGGGTGGGGGGCGCCACGGGGAGGGCACCGTGGCGGTCCGGGAACTGCGGGGTGCCGGTCGCGCCCTCGTACCCGCCCTGCAGCACGACCCGGGCGGCCTCCCCCGGCGGGACGCCGTCCAGCACGAGCCGGCGCACCGCCTCGAGCCGCGCCACGTCGGCTGGGGAGTAGCGCCGGTGGGAGCCGGAGGCGTGCTCGGTAGGTCCGATCCCGTACCGGCGGTCCCAGGTGCGGAGCGTGGCAGGAGCGATCCCCAGCCGTTGCGCGACCCCGGCCACCGTGAGCCGGGGTGCCATCCGCTCATCGCTCACCGTACGAAGGATGAAGGGACGCCGGAGCGGGCACAACTTGAGAAGGATTCCACTTGAACAACTTATGAAGCGGTTGTAGGCTCAGAACACGTCGCACCACCTGACCCCGTGACGACAGGAAGCATGGACATGACAGACATCTCGCGCCTCCCCGGACCAGCCCTGGACCAGTGGGAGTGGCAGCAGCACGGCTCGTGTCGCGCCCAGGACACCGAGCTGTTCTTCCACCCCGAGGGCGAGCGCGGCCCGTCCCGCTCCGGTCGCGAGGCCGCCGCGAAGGCCGTGTGCGCGCAATGCCCGGTGATGCGGTTGTGTCGCGCCCACGCGCTGCGCGTGCGGGAGCCGTACGGGGTGTGGGGCGGGTTGTCGGAGCAGGATCGGCTGGAGATCCTCGACGGCGCTCTGGCCACCGCCGTCTGAGGCCTCAAGCCGGCTCCAGGGGCGGTCGAGACAAACCGCTATGAAACGGTACGATGTCGTGGCCCCCGTCACTCATCGCTCTCCTGGTCGTTTCTCAGGGTGACGCCCCCCGGTCAGCCTCGCCAGTCCCCAGGAGTTCACGCGGTGCCCCAGAACACCAGCGTTCCCCGCACGTTCGCGCTGCTCGCCGGCGTGACCGTCGCGGCCACCGTCCTCGCCGGCTGCACGGCCGGCACACCGAAGAACGTCGCTGCGGGCAAGCCGGCCGCCCCCGTCGACGTCGCTCCCGTCGAGGTCCAGCCAGCTCCGGCCGGCGCGGCCTCGGTCAGCCTGCCGGCGCTGCACGGCCCGCGGCTGCGTCCCGACGTGCTCGTCAGCGGCACCAAGCCGCTGAGCGCCAAGGAGGTCCACCAGGTCAGCGTGCTCGCTCCCGGGGCGGTTGCCTTCGCCGCCGGCACGGTGCGGATCGGCCGCACCCGGGTGCACGTCGCCAGCGTGGACCCGACCACCTTCCGCCGCTTCGCTGCTGCCGGTACGGCCGAGTCGACCCCCGTGTGGCAGACCGTCGCCAACGGCGGCATCATCGCCTCCCACCAGCTCGCCCGCTCGTTGCACCTGGCCCTGGGCAAGGACGTCGAGGTGATCGCGCTGCACCACACCACGCTGCGCCTCGGGGCGCTCGCGACCACCGGCATCCCGGACACCGATCTCGTCGTCGACAGCGCCACCGGCCGCAAGCTCGGCCTCTCCGGACCCACCAGCGTGCTGCTCAACGCCGGGCCGAAGGACCCCGGGGACCTCGCGTCCAAGGTCCGTCAGGTCACCGGCGACCGGGCCGAGGTCGACCTGCTGACCCAGCCGGCCGCCAACCCGGTCGCGTTCCTCACCGGCAGCCGCGCCGCGCACGCCTTTGGCGCGTTCTCCTACAAGTACTTCGCCGACGGCACCATCCAGCCCGACGCCGCGTGGGTCAGCGCGAGTATCGCCTCGGCCACCGTCCCGATCCTGGGCCGGGTGACCTGCCACCGGCTGATGATCCCGCAGCTCCGCGGCGCCCTCCAGGACGTCGTCAAGGCCGGGCTGTCGTCGTCGCTGCACACCTACGACGGCTGCTACGTCCCGCGCTTCATCGAGCGCAACCCCTCACACGCGATCTCGCTGCACACCTGGGGCATCGCGATCGACATGGACGCCTCGACGAACTACCGCGGCATCAAGGGCACCATGGACCCGCGCGTGGTGCAGATCTTCAAGCGCTGGGGCTTCCGCTGGGGCGGCGACTGGAAGTACACCGACCCGATGCACTTCGAGATCGGCGCCCTCCTCAACGGCTGAGGTGGTTGGATGCCTTCGGAGGGTCGAAGTCTCCGAAGGGCCTCTCCCATGTACGTCGTCACGCTCACCGACGGGTCGGTGCGCATCGACGCTGACGACCACCGCGTCGAAGGCCAGTTCCACGTCTTCCGGTCCACCACCACCCTGATGGGCCGGCCGCGGGCCGTTGTCGTCCGGCGGCTGCCGGTGGGAGCGGTGGTGGACGTCGCCGAGCGACGGTGATACGCAGGTCGGTGCTCACAGCCACACTCCCGCGGAGGGTGAAGTAGCAGCCGATCATGACCACCCACGACGACCCTGACGACCTCACGCCGCCCGTGTCGCCGCTGGAAGCAACGGACTATTCGAGCCTGCGTCGCCGACCCATCCCCCGAGCTGACCGTTACGCCTACGGTCGGGCGCTTCGAGCCAAGATCCCCCGCGCCTCGCTCGGCGACTGGGACGCGCCACCCGGCCGGCCCGAGGTCGTCCACCAGATCACGAGCTCCCACGTTGGGCGACTCGAACGCCTCATTCCCGTACGGGTTGCCCGCATGGCGGACTCACCGTACGGATTTCTTCGAGGCTCGGCGGTGGTGATGGCGGAAGACCTCGCCCGACTCCCCGCCACGGGGATACAACCGGTCGTCTGCGGGGATGCGCACCTGGGCAACTTCGGTCTCTACGCATCGCCCGAACGCGATCTCGTGATGGACCTCAACGACTTCGACGAAGCGCACCCCGGCGGGTGGGAATGGGATCTGCGTCGCCTCGCCGCGAGCACCTGGGTCGCCGGCCGCCAATACGGCGCGACGGAGGATCAATGCGCCACGGCCGTGGCCGCCATGGCCGAGACCTACCGCGAGCACATCCGTTGGCTCGCCGAGCAACCCCTGCTCTCGCGAACCTTCGACCGACTCGATGTCGACCGCCTGCGGACGACGGCGAAAGATCGGTCCCTGGCTGATCTGATCGATCGCGCGGCCAGCCGCGCCCGAACCCGGGTCAGCGATCGCGCACTTCCCCGGTTCACCGAGGAGAAC
>JBKJVH010000154.1:0-43690 GCA_046590985.1 Mycobacteriales bacterium | reverse complement strand
GCCGAACGCCGGCTCCGACGTCTCCTCCATGAAGACCACCGCGGTGTACGACGAGAAGTCCGACGAGTGGGTGCTCAACGGGGTCAAGACCTGGATCACCAACGGTGGCATCGCCGATGTGCACGTGGTGGTCGCTTCGGTCGACCCCGAGCTCAAGGCCCGCGGTCAGGCGTCGTTCGTGATCGGCCCCGACTCCAAGGCCAACGGCTCGCTCAGCCAGGGCCAGAAGTTCAAGAAGCACGGCATCCGGGCCTCGCACACCTCCGAGGTCATCCTCGACAACTGCCGTATCCCCGGGTCGCAGCTGCTCGGCGGCAAGGACAAGCTCGACGCCCGCCTCGCCAAGGCCCGCGAGCGGGCGGCGGCGCTGGCCCGCGGCGAGTCGCTCACCTCCACCCGCGAAAAGGGCGGTCAGGCGGCCATGGCGACGTTCGAGGCGAGCCGCCCGTCGGTCGGCGCCCAGGCCGTCGGCATCGCCCGCGCCGCCTACGAGTACGCGCTGGAGTACGCCGGGACCCGTGAGCAGTTCGGCCGCCCCATCGTGCAGAACCAGGGCATCGCCTTCCAGCTCGCGGACATGAAGACCAAGATCGACGCCTCGCGCCTGCTGGTGTGGCGAGCTGCGTGGATGGGCCGCAACGGCGTGCCGTTCACCGCGGGCGAGGGCTCGATGAGCAAGCTGTTCGCGTCCGAGACCGCGGTCGAGGTCACCGAGAAGGCGATCCAGATCCTCGGCGGCAACGGCTACACCCGCGAGTACCCGGTCGAGCGCTGGGCCCGTGACGCCAAGATCTACACGATCTTCGAGGGCACCTCGGAGATCCAGCGCCTGATCATCTCGCGCGCCGTGTCCGGGCACCAGATCCCGTGAGCTCGCGAGCGGGTCGGTAGACGGAGCCTTGAGGTGACCGTCGCTGCCGACCGGGACGCCCGGCGAGAGTCGCTCCTCGCCGCGGCGGACCTGGTCGTGCAGCGGGACGGGGCCTCGGCGTCGATGGCCTCGATCGCGGCGGAGGCCGGGATCACCAAGCCGATCCTGTACCGGCACTTCGGGGACAAGAGCGGGCTGTACGCCGCCGTCGCCGAGCGGCACACCGACCGGCTGCTCGACGCGCTCGTCGACGCCCTAACCGGCGGCGGCACCGCGCGGGTGCGGGTGAACCGGACCATCGACGCCTACCTCGCGGCGATCGAAGCTGAACCCCAGGTGTACAGGTTCCTGGTCCAGTCCGAGGAGGCGGCGTCCGTGGACGGCCAGGTCCGAGGGTTCCTGCGGCGGCTCCAGGAGCTGCTGGCAGCCGGCATCGCGCACGAGCTGGGGCTGGAGCGCGAGGACCTGAGGGCCTTCGTCTGGGCTGCCGGGATCGTCGGCATGGTCCAGTCCGCCGGGGAGCGCTGGCTCGAGCTTCGCGACTGCAACCGGGAGGAGCTGGCCGCGCTGCTGACAGGGCTGCTCTGGGGCGCGTACGGTGCGGCGGCAGGCTGACGGACATCCGATCGCGACCGCCGCCCGAATGGGGTAAGGGCATCGGGGGCGCGGGCGACTACCCTCTGCCGCTCAGCCCTGATCGAGATCCGCAACACTCGTCCCCCAGATCGGGCACAGAACGACCCCGCTGCGCGTTGTCCCCGCGCCGGATGCAGAAGGAAGAGAGCCCACCACCATGGCCACTGATTACGACACCCCCCGACGTTCCGAAGCCGATGACCTCGGCGAGGACAGCCTCGAGGAGCTGAAGGCCCGCCGGGCCGAGGCCCAGTCGAGCAGCGTCGACGTCGACGAGACCGACCTCGCGGAGGCCCTCGAGCTGCCCGGAGCCGACCTCTCCGGCGAGGAGCTCACCGTGAAGGTGCTCCCGAAGCAGAGCGATGAGTTCACCTGCTCGTCGTGCTTCCTGGTGCACCACCGCAGCCAGCTCGCCTCGGACAAGGGCGGCAAGCTGGTCTGCCGCGAGTGCTCGTAGGACCCTTCGTTGAGCGCCGTGGCGAAGCGGGACGTCGGTGAGCTCCTCGGCCGGCTGACGGCCGAGGACCTCGACGGGCGTGAGCGCGGCCGGCTGCTGGTCGCGTTGACCAGGGCGCTGGCCGGCGTGGTCCGTGCTGCAGGCACCCGGGCGGCGCTGTCGGGTCGGCTGCTGGCCGACCTGCTCGTCGACGAGGTGGCACCCCGGGTCGCCGTCCGTGACCTGCTCACGCTCCGCTCGCACCACCACGGGCTGTCCGGGGACGACCTGGCCGAGGCACTCATCAAGAACGCCAGCGTCGTGACCGCCGGCCTGGGTGGGGCGGCCGGGGCGTTGGCGGCGGTCGAGTTCGCCGCACCACCGACGCTGCTGGCCGCCCCGGTCCAGCTGGTGGCCGAGACCCTGGCGATCGCGGCCGTCGAGGTGAAGCTGGTCGCGGAGCTGCACATCGTCTACAGCAGGGCTCCCCAGGGGACACCGGGCCAGCTCGCGGTCAGCTACCTCACGTCCTGGGCGGCCAAGCGGGGGCTCGATCCGCGCGCGGGAGGGCCGTCCCTGTCGGCGGTGCTGTCGAGCACAGCCCGCCAACAGCTCCGGCAGCGGCTGGTGCGCCGGCTGGGCCGCAACCTGAGCACGTTCGCGCCTTTCCTGGCGGGGGCGGTGGCCGGCGCGGAGCTCAACCGTCGGGAGACCCGGTCTCTCGGCGACGCGCTGGCTCGAGATCTGCGTCCTCGTCGATAGCCCTTTAGGGTCATCTCTCGGGGTTCAGATCGATCATGTGAAATCCGACAAGTGATCCATAACGTGGTCCCACTCACCGGTGATCCGGCACGCCCGAGACGAGGTCGCATGGCACACGCGGGGCGTCGGCTTGGGAGTCGGCTGGTGGATGGGCTGCCCGAAGCCAGGTTCGAGGCGGTGCTCGCGCTGCTGCGGGCCTGCCTGTGCCTGGTCAGCGCCGTCGATATCCTGCTGGTGCGACCCGGCGCGGACGAGCTCCTGTTGCCTGCCGCCCTCACCCTCGGCGTCGGCGTCGGCTCGCTCGGCCTGGCCGTCATCCTCGCCCGTCAGCAGAGTGCGGACCGGGCGCGGCGCCTGGGCGCCTGGTCGACTGCCGGCGACGTCCTGCTGTTCGCCGGGTACGCCGCTGCCTTCGCATCCCGGCCGGGTGCGTCGGGGCTGTACGGCGCCTTCGTCCTGGTCATCGGGCCGGTCCGCTACGGCTGGCGGGGGCTGCTCGCGACCACGCTGCCGGTCGGCGTGGCGGCGGTGCTGTGGCCTCAGGTGGACGCCCTTGGCAAGACCCTCCCGGTCGGACAGGTAGCGCTGCTGTGCGTGCTCTTCGCGCTGCCCGCCCTGGTGATCCGCTCGGTGACCACCCGCGGCTCCGCCCGGCTTCGCCAGGCGGAGCAGCAGTTCGCCACCGCCTTCGAGCACGCCTCGATCGGAATGGCCCTCACCGACCTCGACCTGGTTTTCCTGCAAGCGAACCGGTCACTTGGCGTGCTGCTGGGAGAATCGCAGCAGGAGCTGCTGGGCACCGGGCTCGACCAGGCGGCGGACCGCTCGGATCGGGCCCGCCTCCTGGGCGCCCTGAGCTCGCTCACACCCGGGGCGCCGAGCGCGCGCCTGGAGGTGCGGCTGCGCCGACCTGACGGCGGGCTGCGCTGGGGACACGTGTCGGCCTCCCTGCTCACCGGAGCCCCCGGTGTAGCGCCGCGGATCGTCGTCCAGATCGAGAACATCACCGAGCGCAAGCGCTCCGAGGCGATGCTGTCGCACGCCGCCGCGCACGACGCCCTCACCGACCTGCCGAACCGGAGCCTTCTGCTCACCCGTCTGGACACCGCCCTGCACCGGGGGGAGCAGGTCGCGGTGCTCTTCTTGGACCTGGACCGGTTCAAGGTCGTCAACGACGGCCTCGGGCATGCTGCGGGTGACCAGCTGCTCGTGCAGGTCGCGGTCCGGTTGCGCGACATCATGCGCCCCGACGACATGGTCGCCCGGCTCGGCGGCGACGAGTTCGTCGTGCTGTGCCGGAACGCCGACGAGAAGGTCGCCGAGGAGATCGCCGACCGGGTGCTGGCGGTCCTCAGCCAGCCGTTCCCCACCGGTCCCCAAGGCGACGTGGTCATCGGCACCAGCATCGGCGTCGCCCTGGCGGGTCCGGAGGACACCGCGGAGCTGGTGCTCCGGGACGCCGACACCGCGATGTACGCCGCGAAGGCGGTCGGCGGTGGCCGGATGCGGGTGTTCAGCCCGGACCTCCGCGAGGCGGTCGTCCGCACCCACGAGCTGGAGGTCGAGCTGCGGGCGGCGGTGCGGGCCGGGGAGATCTCGGTCGCCTACCAGCCCGTGACGCACCTCGCGAACGGCGGCGTCGTCAGCTGCGAGGCACTGGCCCGCTGGCACCACCCACTGCGCGGTGCCGTACCGCCGTCGGAGTTCATCGCGGTGGCCGAGCAGAGCGACCTCATCCTCGAGCTGGGCGAGCACGTGTTGCGCCAGGCCCTCGCCGACGTGGCGGAGTGGCCCGTCGGGGAGCACGGGCTGGCGCCGACCGTGGCAGTCAACGTGAGCCTGCGTCAGCTCATGTCGACGGGTTTCGCCGATCGTGTACGGGAGATCGTCGCGGAAGCAGCCATCGAGCCCTCCCGGCTGTGCCTGGAAGTCACCGAGACCGTGCTGGGCGGCGAGGTCGAACCGGTGATCAGCGTGCTCGAAGCGCTCCGCGACGTCGGTGTCCGGCTGTCCATCGACGACTTCGGCACCGGGCACGCCTCCCTCACCTACTTGGCGAGGTTCCCGGTCGACCAGGTGAAGGTGGACCAGACCTTCGTCGCCGGCCTGGGTCGGGACGCCGGCAGTGCCGCGATCGTCGGGGGCGTCGTCGCGATGGCGCACACCTTCGACCTGCGCGTCGTGGCGGAGGGCGTCGAGACCGAGGAGCAGCTCCGGGCGCTGCACGAGCTCGGCTGCGACGCGGTTCAGGGCTACCTGCTGGCCGCGCCGATGCCGCAGCGGGAGGTGTGCTTCCACCTGCGCCGCAAGGCAGCCCCGTTGATGCCGGCTCCGCGGGAGGAGGGTGCGGCCGAGCTGCGGGCTCAAGAGCCCTCCTACGACGAGAAGCGGATGTTCCGGCTGCTCATCGACGGTGCCAAGGACGTCACCGGTCGACTTGACCTCGAGTCCGTGCTCGACCACGCCTTCCAGGTGCTGAACCGGACCGTCGCATTCACCGGCGGTTCGATCATGCTGGTCGAGCGGGACCAGGTCAGGATCGCCGCGGGGATGCCGGCCCCGACAGCGGACGCGCTCGCGGCGCGCATCCCGGTGGGGCAGGGCGTCTCGGGGTCGATCGCGGCCACCGGCGAGCCGCGCTACCTGCCCGACATCACCATCGCCAGCACGGTCACGGCCTCCCGTCGCAACACCAGCGCCTCGACAGGTGTCCGGACCTGGTTCGGGGTGCCGCTGATCGCGGAGGGGCATCCGATCGGGGTGCTGCAGGTCGACTCCACCGAGGTCGACGCGTTCGGGGAGACCGACCGGCTGGCGGTGCTGTCCTTCGCCCCGGTCGTGGCGCTGGCCGTCGTGACCGCCCGCCGCGACGCCGCGCAGCTCCGGCATCTGCAGGACGGCACCTGAGTCGAGCTGGGTCCTCACGCCTTGGCGGGCGCTGCGCCAACGGGTGAGGACGCAGCGGACGGGGCGACGGTCGGCAGGGCGCGCGTGAGCAGCAGCGCGACGACGAAGATGCCGACCTCGAACAGCAGGGTCCGCTCGACGGCATGCAGGAAGTTGGCCTTGCGCGCCCGCTCCGAGGCTGCCCGGAAGGCGGCCGCCTGCGCACCGGGTTGGAGGGCGCACCCGGTCGGTACGACGGACGGGTCCCGGGCCTTCGTCCGTCGGACGAAGCAGTCCTCGAAGCGCTGGACGCCGGCGCTCGTGGCCGCGCTGCCCAGGGCCTGGGTCAGCCGGGGGGTTTCCTGTCGGGCGGCGGTGGCGGCGTTGCCGCCGAGCAGCCCGAACAGGATCAGCCCGATGACGGCCAGCCCGAGCGCGCCGCCGACCTGCTGCACGGTCGACAGGACACCGGACGCGGCGCCGGCCTCGCGTCCCGGGATGCCGGACAGCACCAGGTTCGTCAGCGGGGCCAGGAAGCACCCGAACCCGATCCCGGGGATGAGCAGCACGGGCGCGACCTGCCAGGACGAGATACCGGTGCCGCCCTCGTGCAGCGTCACGATGAGCGCCAGCATCCCGATCACGATGATCGCCGCTCCGACCGTGAGCAGGTTGGTGCCGAGGCGCTTGGCGAGCCCGTCGGAGCGGGTGGACAGCGCCGCGGAGGCGAGGGCGAACGGCACGGTGGTGAGGCCGGCGTGCAGCGGCGAGAAGCCCAGCCCGATCTGCAGGTAGAGCCCGAAGCTGAAGAAGAACGCAGGGATGCCCGCGAAGAACACCAGCGACAGCGCCAGCCCGGCCCGGAACGACCGGTTGCCGAACAGCGTCATGAGCAGCAGCGGACTCTGGTTGGCGGCGGTCTTGCGGCGCTGCAGCCACACGAAGGCGACCAGGAACGGCGCCGCGAGCGCGAGCATGACGAAGATCCAGCCCGGCCAGCCCTTCTCGCGGCCTTCGGTGAGGGGGAACACGAGCAGGAACAGCCCGGCGGTGACGAGCAGCGCCCCGGCGATGTCGAGCCGGGGCGCATCCGGGGACCTGCTGTCGGGGAGCTCCACCACGGCCGCGCTGATCGCGAGCACGCCGACCGGGATGTTGACGAGGAAGATCATCCGCCAGTCGGTGTTGAACAGGTTGGCGCTGATGAGCAACCCGCCGATGAGCGGTCCGAGGATGGTCGCGATGCCGATCGTGGCGCCGAAGATGCCGAAGGCCTTACCGCGGTCCTTGGGCGGGATCGTCACCTGGATGACCGCGAGCACCTGCGGGACCATCAGGCCGCTGCCCATGCCCTGCACGATCCGGGACGCGATGAGGACGGTGGCGTTGGGCGCCAGCCCGCACAGCGCCGAGGCAACGGTGAACGTCCCCATCCCGATGAGGAAGAGCTTCTTGCGCCCGAAGATGTCGCCGAGCCGGGCGCCGGTGATGAGCAGGCACGCGAACGCGAGCTGGTAGCTCGCGAGCACCAGCTGCACCTCGGCGAACGAGGCGCCGATGTCCTGCTGGATCGACGGGATCGCCACGTTGACGATGGACACGTCGAGCAGGTTCACGAACACCGCGGTCAGCACGATGGCCAGCACGAGGTAGGGGTGCCGCTGGGAGCGGGGGGACGCGGCGGGAGCAGTCACCCGACCGACGCTAGTCCGCCGGCCCGACAACGGCAGGTCGGTCCAGCTGAGCGAGGAAGCCCCGGACCAGGGCGGCAGTCTCCACCGGGTGCTCGAACTGTGGCACGTGGCCGCAGTCCTCCAGCACGATCGAGCCAGCGGTCGGCAGGGCGTCGGAGACGTGCCGGGAGAACGACGACGGCACCAGCCGGTCCCGGTCACCCCAGACGAACAGCGCGGGTGGCGTGAGGCCGGGCAGCCGGTCCCAGAAGCCGTTCCGGCCGTACGCGTCCTCGAGGAAGATCTGCCGGGCGACCGCGAAGAAGGCGACCCGGTGCGCGCGGGAGCGGAAGACCCGGACGCACTCGTCGGCGGCGGCGTCGTACCACGGCTGGGGGAGCCGGTCGGGGTCGCTGAACATGCCGCGGATCGCCTCCACCACGACCCGGTGGGACAGCCGGAGCGGTAGCCCGCCGAGCTCCGGGCGCAGCAGCCGCACCATCGGCACCCACTGCCGGAGCCGCCGGAAGGCGGGGGAGGGCGTGAGCAGGATGAGGCCGCGGACGGACCCCGGGTGGGTGAGGCCGGCCTCCAAGGCGATCCGGCCGCCGAGGGAGTTGCCGAGGATCACCGCGCGCCGGGCGCCCACGGTGTGCTGGAGGGCTTCCACCCAGGCGGCGTACCAGGCGGGGGTGTAGGAGGCAGCGGGAGCCTCGGTCAGCCCGAAGCCGGGCAGGTCCGGGGCGATCACGCGGTGGTCCCGGGCGAGGTCGGCCAGGCACGGCAGCAACGAGGCGTTCGTGGCCCCGAGGCCGTGCAGCAGCAGCACCGGCGGCGCGTCGGGCGGGCCGGCCTCGAGGTAGGAGGTCCGGATGCCCATGACGGTGGCTTCGTAGGACCGCGGGAACTCCACCGGCCGGGGGCTGCCGTCGTCGAACATGCCGTCCAGCTGGAGCGCCAGGCCGAGGTCGCCGCGGACGGTGATGTCGCCGTCGAGGAACGCGTGCACGCCGGAAGCGCGGCCGGCGATCACGTCGGCGAGCACCTGAGGGGTGCCACGCACCACGAGGGAGGGTGCCCGGCCGGCGCCGCGGCGGACCCGGCCGCGGCCGTGGTCGAGCTCGACGGTCCAGTGGCTGTGGCCGGCGTCGAACACGACGGTGGCCACGCGGGTCTCCAGGACGGAGCCCTTCAGCGTTCGGCGGAGGCGGCTGGCGAGCAGCGCATCCAGGTCGGCGCCCGGGGCAGGGGCGGCAGCGGTCACAACCCTAGGTTACCCGGGGTTCACCCAAAGTACGCGTCACAACGCCGTCGGTGGCCGCCGGTCCGTCCAGTCCTGCAGCTGCGCGGCAACCGACAGGAGCAGCGCTTCGGAGCCCGGTCGGCCGATGAGCTGGACGGCCAGGGGCAGTCCGTCCACCGTCCAGCCGGCCGGGATCGACAGCGCCGGCTGCCCGGTGACGTTCCAGGTCGGCGTGTACGGCACGTGTCGACCGGCCAGCGGGAGCGTCCGCAGTCCGGTGAGCGCACCGACCCGCTGGGGTGGGGTGGCCAGCGTCGGGGTGATCAGCACGTCTGCACCCCCGGGAAGGGCGGCCAGCCGGGTGGCGGCGGCAGCGCCGAGCCGCATCGCCCGGCGGAGTGGCCGGCCGCGCAGCCTTCGTCCGGCGAGAGCCACCGCCCGGGTGCGCCGCTCGGTGGCGGCCGGGGTGGTCAGGCCGGCCAGGTCGTCGGCGGCGCCGGTCGCGTACCGGACCAGGAACGACTCCTGAACGCCGCGGTAGGACGGGTCGGCCTGAAGGGTGGTGTGGCCCAGGGCGGCAAGGCGCTTCACCACGTCGTCCAACGCCGACCGCACCGACGCGTGCAGCGGGCTGGGCAGCGGGGTCTTCACCGACCAGGCGATGCGCAGCGAGCCGGGGTCGCTGAGGACCAGCGGCACGTCCTGCAGCACGTTGAGCATCGTCACGGTGTCCTCCACCGACCGGGTCAGGCAGCCGGCCACCGACAGCCCGTGCCAGTGCTCGCGGTCCGGGGCCAGCGACACGAAGTCGCGGGTGGGCTTGAGGCCGACCAGCCCGCAGCAGGCCGCCGGGATCCGCAGGGACCCGCCGCCGTCGCTGCCGTGCGCCGCCGCGACCATCCCGGCGGCGACCGCAGCGGCCGACCCACCGGAGGAACCGCCCGGGGTGTGCGCCAGGTTCCACGGGTTCCGGGTCATGCCGAACGTCTCGGACTCGGTGAAGGGCCAGAGCGCGAGCTCCGGCAGGTGCGTGGCGCCGACCAGGACGGCGCCGGCGGCCCGGAGCCGGCGGGTCACCTCGGCGTCCTGCGTGGCCGCCGGCTCCCGCGAGCCGGTGCCGAGGCCGGTCGCGCGACCGGCGACCCGAAGGGAGTCCTTCACCGCGATCGGGACGCCCAGCAGCGGCCGGTCCTCACCTCGGGCGATCGCCTCGTCGGCGGCGATCGCGTCGCCGCGTGCGGTGCCGTACAGGGTCTTGAAGGCGTTGAGGCGGGGGTCGAGCTCGCGGATGCGGCGCAGCGACAGGTCCAGCAGCTGGTTGCTGCTGACGGTGCCGGCGCGCAGCAGTGCGCGCTGGCCGTTCACGCCGGCGAAGGCCAGCTCGTCGTCGGAGATCACCCGGCGAGCATGGCAGCCGCCAGCGCCTCAGGGTGACGGGACCCCACCAGCCAGTACGGCGTGTCGTCGGCCGGGTCCGTGACGGGCAGCAGCACCGCACCGCGGAGCCACGGCGTCACCACGACCCAGGCGTCCGGGCGGGCCGCCGGGCCGAGGTAGAGCCGCAGCGCGTCGCGGTCCAGCACCTCCGGCCGGCCGAAGGCGTCGAGCGGCGCCCGCGCCCCCGGGACGTGCAGCACGCCGTGCTCCAGCAGCACCCGCCTGCGGGACATCCCGAGCAGCAGTGCCAGTACGGCCAGGGGCAGCAGCAGGTACGGCACCTTCCAGGCGAGGCCGGGCCGGCCGAGGTCGATCTCAGCGGCCGCACCGACCGCGATCACGAGCCCCGCGCCGAACCACCAGGTCGGAACCCGCAGCGCTTCCCGGTAGGTCACGGCAGCAGCCGGTTGAGGAACGGGATCTGGCGGCCGCCCCGCAGTCCGGTGCTGACCGACTTCACGTAGTCCAGCAGCACCGTCGGCAGCACCGACTCGGCGAGGATCCCGCCGACCGCGTCGACACCCACGACGTACCGGGCCAGCGGCACCGGGTTGGTCAGGGCGACCCGGATCGTCCGGGCCACCCAGACCGGGTCGGGCAGCTTGTGCGACTTCGCGCCGAGGGCCTGCCCACGGGCGTAGGCGGCGGCGTACCGCGAGGTGCTGGGATCGGGGAAGCCGCCCTCCTGCGTCGCGGACCAGACGTCGGTGGCGAACATCCCAGGCTCCACGAGCGCGACCTTCACGCCATCGCCGTCCACCTCGATGCGGAGCGCGTCGGTGACTGCCTCCAGGGCGTGCTTGGACGCGGAGTACCAGCCCATGAGCGGGATCGACAGCCGGCCGGCGACGCTGGAGACGTTGACGATCCGGCCCTCGCCGCGGGCCCGCATGCCCGGCAGCACGAGCGACGCGAGTCGCATCGGCGCGATCACGTTGGTCTCGAGCTGGGCGCGAGCCAGCTCGGAGCTGACGTCCTCGACCGCGCCGGACTGGGCGAAGCCGGCGTTGTTGACCAGGCCGTAGAGCTCCCCGACCTCCTTCACCGCGGCCTCGCAGGAGACCGGGTCGTCGACGTCCAGGAGCACGGTCCGGACGGTCAGGTCGACCTCGGCGGCGGCGGCCACGACCCGCGCGGCCTTCTCCTCCGTGCGGGCCGATCCGATGACGTCCCAGCCGGCGCCGGCCAGCTCCAGGCACGTCACCAGGCCGATCCCGCTGGTGGCTCCGGTGACGAGCACGCTCTTGACCATCTGCTCACGGTACGGTCTCGCTCCGTGGAACCCCTCGCGGTCGCTCTCCGGCGGCTGGACCCTGACGTGCCGCTCCCGGCGTATGCCCGACCTGGCGACGCCGGCTGCGACCTCGTCACCACGGTGGACGCCGAGATCGCCCCGGGGGAGCGGGTCACCGTCCCGACCGGCCTGGCGATCGCGCTGCCGGAGGGCTACGCCGGGTTCGTGCACCCACGGTCTGGACTTGCGGCCCACCATGGGGTGAGTCTGGTGAACGCCCCCGGCACGATCGACGCGGGCTACCGCGGCGAGATCAAGATCATCCTGATCAACCACGACCCGCGGGAGACGGTGCACCTGCGCCGGCTCGACAGGGTGGCCCAGCTGGTCGTCCAGCGGGTCGAGCAGGTGGTGTGGCGGGAGACCGACACACTGGACGACACAGCACGAGGCACCGGCGGGCACGGGTCCACCGGTGGCTTCTCAGCAGGAGGTACGTAAGTGGCGTTCGGACGCAAGAAGGCTTCTGACGAGGCTGACATCGATGTTGAGAACCTCGAGAACTTCCAGGACGACCTCGACGAGCAGGACCGTGCGTTGGAGGACGCCGAGCTGCTGGCCGAGCTCGAGCGCACCGAGCGCGCGGAGCGGCTTGCCACGCTCACGCGACCCGAGGGCCCCTGGGACCTCGCCGATGCCCCAGAGCCCGAGATCCCTCGGCTCGACCTCGGCGGGCTCCAGATCACCGTGGTGCCCGACACCGACATCCGCGTCGAGGTCAGCCCCGAGGGCGAGGTGGTGGCGGCGACGATCGTGCACGGGGACACCGCCCTGCAGCTCAACGCCTTCGCGGCACCCCGCAGCGAGGGCATCTGGGCGGAGGTGCGCACGGAGATCCGCGACGCCCTCACCAGCAGCGGCGGCCAGGCGCAGGAGGCCGAGGGCTTCTTCGGCACCGAGCTGCGCGCCGCGGTGCCGACCGAGGTCCCCGGCCAGGGCGTGGTGCTCGCGCCGGCCCGGTTCGTGGGCGTGGACGGGCCGCGCTGGTTCCTCCGGGGCCTCATCACCGGCCCGGGTGCCACCGAGGACAGCCACGCGCAGGTCTTGCTCGCGGCGATGAAGGAGGTCGTGGTCGTGCGCGGCGCCGACCCGATGGCCGTCCGTGACCCGCTGCCGCTCGCCCTGCCGGCCGAGGCCATGCAGGCCGTCGACGAGGCGGCCGCGGTCGGGATGGAGATGCCGGAACGCGGACCGGAGATCACCGAGACCCGTTAGGGCTTCGTCACACCGTTTCGGCAGGCCAAACCGCGCGCACCAGCGAAGATCAAGGTGTGAACCCTCGTCGTGCCGCGATCGCCGCCGCCCTCGTGACCGTGCTGGCCGTCGTGGCGGTGGTCTTCGCCCTGAGCGTCAACCGGGACAAGGTCCTGAACACCGCCACCGGCAACTCCCAGCTGATCCCGGTGGCCAAGGCGCCGACCGCGCCGGAGCTGGCCGGGATCACGCACTTCGACAACACCGCGCCGCTCACCTTGCAGTCCCTCCGCGGTCGGGTCGTGCTGGTCGACTTCTGGACGTACACCTGCATCAACTGCCGGCGGACGTTCCCCTTCCTCCGCAAGCTCAGCGCCACCTACGAGGGCGCCGGGCTGACGGTGCTCGGCATCCACAGCCCGGAGTTCGGGTTCGAGAAGGACCACGCCAACGTGGCGCGGGCGGTCAAGGAGCTGAACGTCACCTGGCCGGTGGCGGAGGACCCCGAGATGGCCACCTGGCAGGCCTTCCAGAACCAGTACTGGCCCGCCGACTACCTCATCGACCGGCAGGGCAAGGTCCGGGCGTTCCACTACGGCGAGGGCGGCGACGCCCAGATCGAGCGTGACGTCCGGTCGCTGCTCGCCGAGGGCGGCACCGCCCCGACCGCGACCGTCGGCGAGGTCCCTGCCGGTGGCAGCCCTGGCGACCAGGCCAGCGACCTCACGCCCGAGACCTACTTCGGGTCCGAGCGCGGCGCGGCCTACGTGGGTACCGGCGTCGTCGTCGCTCCCGGCAAGCACGTCACCCGCAAGGACCGCGCCCAGGACCGCGACAAGCTCCAGCTGACCGGCCCGTTCACCGGCGGGCCGGAGTACCTCCAGCTCGACGCGGGCGCGACGGTCACCCAGAAGTTCCACGCCAGGGACGTCTATGTGACCTCCTCGCCGGTCCAGGGCGCGGTCGTGCTCGACGTCACGCTGGACGGCAGGCCCGTCCCGGTCGACCGGCGGGGCTCCTCCCTCACCGTCGAGAACGGCCGGACGGTCGCGCGGCTGGCCAACCAGGACCTGCTGCACCTGCTGACCGGCACCACGGTCGAGGACGGCACGCTGGCGGTGACCGCCACGACCGCCGGCGCCCGCTTCTTCACGTACACCTTCGGAGCCTGAGGTGCTGCTGGCGCTGACGGTGGCGCTCGGCAGCGGCGTGGTGTCGTTCCTGGCGCCCTGCACGATCCCGCTGCTGCCCGCCTACGTCGGGGTGTTGTCGGGCTCGAGCGGCTCCTTCGTCCGCGGCTCCCTGCTGTACGTGCTGGGCTTCGCGTCCGTCTTCGTGACCCTCGGTGCGCTCGCGGGCGGGGCCGGTTCGGCGGTGCGCGAGGCCGGCGGGCCGGTCCAGCGCGCCGGTGGGGTGCTGGTGCTCGTGATGGCTGCGCTGCTGCTCCTGGAGTCCCGGTTGGGGCTGCTGTCGCGGCTGGCGCTGTCGGCGGACGGCACCAAGGCCCGACTGGCGTCCTCCTCCTCGTGGGCGGCCCCGCTGCTGCTCGGGCTGGTCTTCGGCACCGCGTTCACGCCCTGCGTCGGCCCGTTCCTCGGCTCGGTGCTGGCCTTCGCCGCCACCACCGGGGGAGCGGGCACCGGAGCGCTCCTGCTGGCCGCGTACGCCGTGGGCCTGGGAATCCCCTTCGTGCTCGCCGGACTGGCCCTGGCGGCCTCCCCGGGGCTCAGCCAGCGCCTCAACCGCGCCTCCCGCTGGGTCTCGCTCGTGGGCGCCGTCGTGCTGGTCGTGCTCGGCCTCGCGCTGGTCACCGGCCGGTACGGCGACGTGGCGGGCCAGTTCGCGCAGCTGCTGCCCTCCACCGCGGTCTAGGCTGGTCCTTGTGACCAACCAGCCGGGTCGACTCAAGCGCGCGCTGCACCGCCTCACCGCGGACACCGACGAGCTGGACGGCGATGCGCTCCGCTCCGAGACCGCCGCGGCGGGTGCCACCGCGGTCGACCTGTGCTGCGTCGGATCCCCGGTCTGCGTCGCCGGCACGCTCCGCACGGTGATGCTCCGGCCGCTCGCCGGCGTCCCGACCCTGGAGGCCGAGCTCTACGACGGCACCGGCACCGTGACGCTCGTCTGGCTCGGTCGCCGCCGGATCCGGGGCATCGACCCTGGACGTTCGCTGGTGGCCCGGGGTCGGCTCACCAAGCGCGAGGGCAAGGCCACCTTGTTCAACCCGGAGTACGAGCTCAAGGCCGTCGGTGGCTGACGCCCCCGGCGAGCTCACCGCCGGATCGCTGCTCCAGGTCTTCGGGGGTGTCAAGGGGCTGCTCGACAGCTCGATCCCCTCGACGGTGTTCGTCGTTGCCTACTTCATCGCCGACCTCAACACCTCGATCACCGCAGCGGTGATCGCCGGGCTGCTCGTCGTGGCGCTCCGCAAGAGCCGGGGCGAGTCGGTGCAGCAGGCGTTCAGCGGCTTCTTCGGCCTGGTGGTCTCCGTCCTGATCGTCCGCAGCACCGGCACCGGCAAGACGTTCTTCCTACCGGGAATCCTGATCACCGCGGGTTCCGGGCTGGCCTTCGGGATCTCGCTGCTGCTGAAGCAGCCGGTGATCGCCGTCGCGCTGTCCGCTGTCGACCCCCGCTACGCGGTATGGAAGGAGCACGCCGCGCTGCGTGCTGCCTGCACCAGGGCGACGGTGGTCTGGATGATCTCGTTCTTCATCCGCGCAGCGGTCGCGACCACGGTCGCGCTCTCGGTCGGGGACAACGCCGGCGACAACCTGCTCATCCTCATCGTCATCAACGCCGTGAAGTGGCCGCTGATCATCGGCTCGGCGCTGTACACCGTCGCCCTGGTCAAGGCCGCCGACGTCCCCGCGGTTGTCGAGGAGCCTTAGGGCGCGGAGCGGGTCAGGAGCACGTCGAGCTCGCCCTCGACCTCCGTGGTCGCGACGAACAGCAGTTCGTCGCCGGCCTCCAGCGCACCGTCGGGTGAGGGCGTGAGGACCCGGCCTTCGCGCAGGATCGCGACCAGGGTGGAGTCGGTCGGGAAGGTGATCGAACCGATGAGGGTGCCGACCAGCGCTGCGTCCGGGGCGAGCGTGAGCTCAACCAGGTTGGCCTGACCCTGCCGGAACGTCATGAGGCGCACCAGGTCACCGACGCTGACGGCCTCCTCGACGACGGCCGCGAGCAGACGCGGGGAGGAGACGCTGACGTCCACGCCCCACGACTCGTTGAACAGCCACTCGTTCTTCGGGTGGTTCACGCGCGCGACGACCCGGTCGACGCCGAACTCGGTCTTGGCCAGCAGGCTCATGACCAGGTTGACCTTGTCGTCCCCGGTGGCGGCGACCACGACGTCGCAGTCCTGCAGCCGGGCCGTGACCAGGGAGTCCATCTCGCAGGCGTCCCCAAGGAGCCACTCGGCACCGGGGACGGTCGCGACCTTCATGGAGCGCTGCTCGCGCTCGATGAGCAGCACGGAGTGGCCGTTCCCGAGGAGCTCGGCGGCGATGGAGCGGCCGACGTTGCCGGCTCCGGCGATGGCGACGCGCATGCTCTAGTGCCCCTCAGTCGGGCCGGCGAGGAAGACCCGCTCGACCTGTTCGCGTTCGCTCCACGTCATGGTGACGTGCACGAGGTCGCCGTCCTGGATGACCGTGCCGTCCTTGGGCAGCAGCCCGTCGCCCAGGCGCGTCAGCAGTGCCACGCGCGCGCCGGAGGCCTCCTCGAGCGCGGTGACCTTGTGCCCGATCCAGGCCGGCGCGAACGCCAGCTCGGCCAGCACGATGTGGCCGCTGGGGTCGCGCCACTCGCTGAGCATCCCGGTGGGCAGCAGCCGCCGCATCACCTGGTCGGCCGTCCAGCGGACCGTGGCGACCGTCGGGATGCCCAGCTTCTGGTACACCTCCGCACGCCGCGGGTCGTAGATCCGCGCGACCACGTTCTCGATGCCGAACGTCTCGCGAGCCACGCGGGCCGCGATGATGTTGGAGTTGTCGCCCGAGCTCACCGCGGCGAAGGCCTCGGCCCGGTCGATGCCGGCTTCGAGCATCGTGTCCCGGTCGAAGCCGATGCCGGTGACCCGGAGCCCGACCGAGTCGGCAGGCAGCCGGCGGAACGCGGAGGCGTCCCGGTCGATGATGGCGACCGAGTGGCCGCCGGACTCCAGGCTCTTCGCGAGCGCCGAGCCGACGCGCCCACAGCCCATGATGACGACGTGCACTGCTGCCCCTTCACCGGCTCGGGTCGGGTGCCGGAGCCTCGCGGAACGCTACACGGATCGCGTCGGCCCTAGGCTTGCCCGCGTGTCCGGACCCGGTGATCTGTTCAAACGTCTCATCCTCGGCAGGGCGCTGCGCAGCGACAAGCTCGGTGAGACGCTGCTGCCGAAGAAGATCGCGCTGCCGGTGTTCGCCAGCGACGCGCTCTCCTCGGTGGCCTACGCGACCCAGGAGATCCTGGTCGTGCTGGCGCTCGCCGGCACCGCCCACCTGAAGCTGACCTGGTACGCCGCCGGCGCCGTCACCGTCGTGCTGGCCGTGGTCATTGCGGCCTACCGGCAGAACGTGCACGCCTACCCGTCCGGTGGCGGTGACTACGAGGTCGCCAACACCAACCTCGGGCCGGCGTTCGGGCTCATCGTGGCCGCTGCCCTGCTCGTCGACTACGTGCTGACGGTGGCGGTGTCGGCGTCGGCGGGCATCGCCAACCTCGGGTCGACCAACGCGTTCAGCTTCGTCGCCGGGCACGAAGCGGTCTCGACGCTCATCGTGGTGGGCATCATCGTGCTGCTCAACCTGCGCGGCATCCGGGAGAGCGGCACCGCGTTCGCCATCCCCACGTACGCCTTCATGGTCGCCATCGTGGGCATGGTCGGGTACGGGATCTTCCGCATCGCGAGCGGGCACGAGATCATCGCGAGCTCGGCGAAGTACGCCATCAAGCCCGAGGCCGGGTTCACCAACCTCGCGACGGCGTCGGTGATCCTGCTCGGCGCCCGCGCGTTCGCGTCGGGCTGCACGGCACTGACCGGCGTCGAGGCCATCAGCAACGGGGTACCGGCCTTCGAGAAGCCCAAGAGCAAGAACGCCGCGTCGACGCTGACGGTGCTCGGGGTGTTGGCCGTCACGATGTTCCTGGGCGTCACCTACCTCGCGATCCATGCAGAGGTACACGTGACGGAGAGCAACGACCAGCTCGTCGGGTTCGGCGACAAGCTGCAGCCGACCGTCATCGCGCAGATCGGCGAGGCGGTCTTCGGCTCGAACACCTCGCCGCTGTTCTACTTCGTGCAACTCGTCACGGCCCTGATCCTGGTGCTGGCGGCCAACACCGCGTTCAACGGCTTCCCCGTACTCGCCTCGATCCTGGCTCAGGACAGGTACCTGCCGCGCCAGCTGCACACCCGTGGCGACCGGCTGGTGTTCAGCAACGGCATCCTCATCCTGGCGGCGTTCGCCGGCGTCCTCATCTACGCCTTCAACGCCAACCCGACGAAGCTGATCCAGCTCTACATCGTCGGGGTGTTCGTGTCGTTCACGCTGTCCCAGACGGGCATGGTCAAGCACTGGAACCGCGAGCTCCGGGCGTGCACCGACAAGCGGGAGCGGCGGGTGCTCTACCGCAAGCGCGGCATCAACTTCTTCGCCGGCATCACGACCGGGCTGGTGCTCGTGGTCGTGCTGGTCTTCAAGTTCACCCACGGGGCGTGGATCGCTGTCGTGGCCATGACCGGCTTCTGGTTCCTGATGAAGGGCATCAACCGGCACTACGCGAGTGTCGCGCTCGAGCTCGAGCCGGACGAGGGCCCGTACGCGCTGCCCTCCCGCAACCACGCCGTCGTGCTCGTATCGAAGGTCCACAACCCGACGCTGCGCGCGCTGTCCTACGCCAAGGCCACCCGCCCGCACGACCTGACGGCGCTGACCGTCTCGGTCGACGCAGGCGACACCGAGCAGCTGCAGCAGGAGTGGGACCGCCGCGGCCTGGACGTGCCGCTCACGGTCGTGCACTCGCCCTATCGGGAGATCACCCGGCCGATCCTGGACTACGTGGCGCGGATCCGGCTCGACTCGCCGCGCGACGTCGTCACCGTCTTCATCCCTGAGTACGTCGTGGGCCACTGGTGGGAGCAGCTGCTCCACAACCAGAGCGCGCTCCGGCTGAAGGCGCGGCTGCTGTACCAGCCCGGCGTGATGGTCACCTCGGTGCCGTACCAGCTGGCCTCCTCCGACCTGCGCAAGGACACCTTGGCGTGATCCTCACCGTCGGCGCCGTGGCGGCCGGTGGGTCCTGTGTCGCCCGCCACCCGGATGGCCGGGTCGTCTTCGTCCGGCACGCGCTGCCGGGGGAGACGGTACGGGTGGAGGTGACGTCCTCCGGGTCTCGGTTCCTGAGGGCTGACGCGGTGGAGGTGCTCGCGCCCTCTGCCGATCGGGTCACGCCGCCGTGCCGCTTCGCCGGACCGGGACGCTGCGGCGGCTGCGACTGGCAGCACGCCTCGGCTTCGGCCCAGCTGGTGCTGAAGACCGCGCTCGTCGAGGAGCAGCTCCGCCGGGTCGGGGGGTACCTCTGGGACGGTGCCGTCGAGGCCGTGGAGCCTGCCCTCGGCTGGCGCACCCGGTCGCAGTGGGCTCGCGGCATCGGCTTCCACCGGCACCGCTCCTCCGTGCTGGAGGTGGTCGACCACTGCCTGCTGTCGGGCACCGACGCGCCGGGTGAGCTGGGCACCGTGGTCGAGGTGATGTCGGCCGCTGACCAGCGGGTGGTGGTGGTGGACGGAGTTGCGGTGACCGGTCACGGGCTCCGGCTGCCGGTGCTGGGACGGACGTTCGAGGTCGCCGGCGGGGGTTTCTGGCAGGTGCACGTTGCCGCGCCCGCCGTGCTCGCCGCCGAGGTGCTTCGGCTGCTCGACCCCCAGCCGGGGGAGTCCGTCGCCGACCTCTACGCCGGGGTGGGGCTGTTCGCCTCCCTGCTGGGCGATGCGGTCGGGCCTGACGGGTCCGTACTGGCGGTGGAGGCGTCGGCGCGGGCCTGCGCCGACGCCGCCCGGAACACCGCTGACCAGCCGTGGGTGCGGATCCGGACGGTCGGCGTGGACGTCGGGGTGGTCCGGGGGCTTCGCGCCGACCTGATCGTGCTGGACCCGCCGCGCGCGGGCGCCGGGCTCGAGGTCTCCGCGGCGCTGAGTTTGTTGCGCCCGCGGGCGTTGGTCTACGTGTCCTGCGACCCGGCGACGTACGCCCGCGACCTGCGGGTGTTCACCGACGCCGGCTGGAGCGTCGGGTCGCTGCGCGCGTACGACTTGTACCCCCAGACCGAGCACGTCGAGCTCGTGACCCTGCTGCTCCCCCCCGCCTGACCCCTTTCCCACTTCCCTGACCCCCTTTCCCACTTCCCTGCGCTGGTGCTGAAGTCGGCGCCCCCTCCACGCTCAGCTGACGCTGCGTTTTCGGCACCAGTGCAGGGAAGTCGGGGGGGTGTGGACAACGCGAAGCACGCCGGCGCCGGGCGACGCGAGGAGATCGTGCGACTGCGGCACAACGTCTACATCGGTAAGGAAGAGCTCAGCGACGTCGGAGCCGCCGAACGTCACGTGTTCGATGTCGGGACCGACCTGCTCGCCCTCGGTGCGGCCTGGCACGCCGCGCGCCGATCCGCCGCGGTCGTCCACGGCATCCCGTTGATCGGCAAGAACCCGACCGTTCCGCAGCTCGTGGCCGACCCTGGCAGCGCTGACTCCTCCGGTCGCGACCGGCACCGCCGGTTCGCTCGCCTCGACGACGCCGAGCGGGACGTCGTCGGCGGCCTGCGGGTGGAGTCGCTGGCCCGGATGGTCGCCGATATCGCCCGCGCGGAGTCGCTGCGCAACGCGGTCGTGGTCGCGGACGCAGTCCTGGGTCGCGGCATCGACGAGGCGGAGCTCGAGAGCTGCCTGGCTGGGATGCGCCGGTGGCCCGGCGTGGTGCGCGCCCGCCGGGCGGTGGCGTTCGCCGACGGGCTCGCCGAGACCCCGCTCGAGTCGATCTCGCGGGTGGCGATCCACCAGCTCGGGCTTCCCCCGCCGGAGCTCCAGGTCGAGGTCTGGCTCGGCCGTACCTTCCTCGGCCGGGTCGACAAGCTCTGGCGCGAGTTCAACACGGTCGGCGAGGCGGACGGGTTCGTGAAGTACGAGCTCAGCGACGAGCTCACCCGGCGCCAGCTGTTCCGGGCCGAGAAGGTGCGGCAGGAGGGCATGGAGGACGTCGGGCTCGAGGTCGCCCGCTGGACCTGGGACGACGCCTGGCATCCCAAGGGGGTGCTCGACGACAGGCTCGAGCGCGCTTTCGCCCGGGGCGCACGTCAGACGCTCGACCCGCGGGTGCGGTTCGTTCCGACGACAGTGGCCGATCGCCTCCGCAAGGCCAGCTGACCCCCGTACCCGCCCGGCCTCCAGCGACTTCCCTGCACTGGTGCCGTTTTCGGGGTCCCCCGCACGCGTACGGACAGGCCCAGCTTCAGCACGAGTGCAGGGAAGTCGGCGAAGGGTGGGTCAGCTGGGGAGGATCACGCGCAGTGCCCCCGGGCGCACCTCGATCGTGCAGGGCAGTGACGCGATCGGGTCACCGTCGGCGAAGACCCGAAACGGCCGGTCGGCGTCGAGCACCACCGAGGAACCAACCCGCACCGACACGCAGGGGTCGGACACGTGCGTCCCCTTGAACACCTTCGGGAGCACGCGCAGGAAGTGCAGCTTGGACACCTCGCCGGTCGTGACGACGTCGAGCAGCCCGTCGGTCACCGAGGCCGCCGGCGCCAGGCGCATGCCGCCTCCGTACATGCCGGTGTTGGCGACGGCGACGGCCCAGCCGGCAAGCACCAAGGGCGAGCCGTCGACCGAGCACGTGAACCGGGCCGGCTTCCACGAGAAGATCGTCGCCAGCGAACCGGCCAGGTAGACGAGCTGGCCGAGGGGCACGCGCATACCGAGCACCCGCTCCTGGACCTCGCTGTCGAAGCCGATCGAGGCGATCCCGATGAAGGCGTGCCCGTTCGCGTAGCCGAGGTCGACCGGCTGGGCGACGCCGGAGGTGAGCACCGCGCAGGCAGCGACCGGGTCCAGCGGGATGCCGACCGACCGACAGAAGTCGTTGCCCCGACCGCCGGGGATGACGCCCATCACCCCGCCGCCCGCAGCGACCGCGCCGGCGACCCGGCCGACGATCCCGTCGCCGCCCATGGCGACCACGACCCGGTCGTCCGCCAGCGCGTCGGCCACCAGCACGTCGGCATGCTCCAGTGACTCGGTCCGCGTCACCACCACGTCGTGCGCAGCCAGCGCGGCCGTCACCGCTGGGATGCGGCGGGCGCCCCGACCGCCGCCGGCGGCAGGGTTGACCACGAGCGATAGGCGCACGTCACTCCTCGGGGATCAGCTTGCCGGGGTTGAGGATCCCGGTCGGGTCGAGCGCGTTCTTCACCGCCCGCAGGACCGTGACGCCCAGCGGACCGAGCTCGTCGGTCAGGTAGGGCCGGTGGTCGCTGCCGACGGCGTGGTGGTGCGTGATGGTCGCACCCTCGGCGACCAGAGCGGCGGAGGCCGCCCTCTTGGCGCGCTGCCACTGCCCCACGGGGTCCGCGCTCTGTGCCGCCAACACCGTGAAGTAGAGCGAGGCGCTGTGGCTGTACAGGTGCGAGACGTGGCACATCACGACCGTCGAACCCAACGCATCGGCGAGAGCCGTCCGGACCGCGGCGTGCACCGACAGCAGCGCCGACCACGGCGCCGCCGTCTCCAGCGTCTCCACCAGGAAGCCGGCATCCAGCAGGTCATCACGCAGGTACGGCCCGTGGTAGCGCCCCTTCTCCCACGTGCCGCCAGCACCCGGCAGCGGGATGCCCCGCACCGGGGATGCCTTCCGCCGCGCCGACACCGACGCGGCCGTGCCCTCCCACCCGAGCACCAGCAGGCACCGCCCGCGGCCCAGCACCTGTACGGCCTTCGGCGCGCCCATCTTCAGGTTCACGCTCGTCTCGTCCGCGTCGGACAGCCGGGCCACGTCGGGGATCACGCCGCTCTGCTCGAGCCGGCGCAGGGCAGCGATGCCGTCCGCGAACGAGCGCACCAGCCACGCGTCATAGCGCCGCACGACCGGCAGCGGCCGGATCCGCAGCGTCACCGAGGTGATGACCCCGAAGACCCCCTCGGAGCCGACGAGCAGCTGGAGCAGCGATGGCCCGGCGGCGGTGGCACCGCCGCGGACGGACAGCTCACCCGCCGGCGTCTGGACGGTCAGCGCGAGCACGTTGGCGTCGAAGCGGCCGTACCCGGTGGAGGCCTGCCCGGCGGAGCGGGTGGCCGCGTAGCCACCGAGGGTCGCGTGCTCGAAGGACTGCGGGAAGTGCCCGAGGGTGAAGCCGCGGGCGTTGAGAAGCGCCTCCGCGGCCGGGCCGCGAAGCCCCGGCTCGAAGGTCGCGGTGAGGTCCTCCTCCGAGACGGAGACCAGCGCGTCCAGGTGCTGAAGGTCCAGCGCCACGACGGCCCCGAACTCCCCGGAACCAGGAGCCACACCGCCGACGACCGAGGTGCCGCCGCCGAACGGGACCACCGCCACCCGGGCCGCGGCGCAGGCCTCCAGGACCGCCCTGACCTGAGCGGCGCCAGCAGGCAGCACCACCGCGTCCGGAGCGTCGAAGGCGCCGGAGCGCAGCGCCAGCAGGTCGAGGTAGGAGCGGCCGGCGGCGTGCAGGGCGCGGGCATCGTGGTCGACATCGACGGTCGCCCCGGTGGCGGCGAGGGAGTCCAGCTGCGCGCCGGTCAGCCGCGAGGCCGGCACGACTGCGGACGCCAGCGGCACCGGCGTCGAGGGCGAACCGGTGCCGACCTGCTTGTGCAACCAGGAGCGGGCTGCCTTCGGGAGGCCGGTGCGGTGGGCGGGGTCGCCCCAGCCGGCGTGGACCATCGTCATCTGTACAGTGTGACAGATGTCGTCACAGCGTCACATCCTCGACGCGGCGCAGGAGTCCGTCCTGGACGTCGGGCTGCGCCGGACCACCCTCGCCGAGGTCGCCCGCCGGGCCGGGGTGTCACGCATGACCGTCTACCGCGCGTACGGTGACCTCAACACGCTCGTCGCGGCGCTGCTGACCCGCGAGCTGCTGGCGGTCGTGGACGAGGCCCGCACCGAGGTGACCGGCACCGCGCGTGAGCGGCTCGTCGAGACCGGAGTCCGGGTCGTCGAGCGGATCGACCACCACCCGCTCTACCGGCGGGTGTTGGATCTCGACCCGGAGCTGCTGCTGCCGCTCATCGTGGACCGCTTCGGCTCCACCCAGCGCGCCATCCTGGAGCTGATCGCCCAGGACCTCGAGGACGGCCAGCGCGAAGGCTCGGTGCGGCCGCTCGACACCCGGCTGGCCGCCACCTGCCTGCTGCTGACCGCGCAGTCGTTCGTCTTCAGTGCCCGGATGGTCCCCGAAGAGGCGTACGACGAGCTCCGCCGGATGCTCGACGGGTACCTCGGATGAGCACCCACCTGAACGCGGCTCGGAGACGTCGCGAGCTCGACCAGCTCTCCTGCGAACCCGTCGACGTGCTGGTCGTCGGTGGCGGTGTCACCGGCTGCGGCGTGGCGCTGGACGCGGTGTCGCGAGGGCTCTCGGTGGCGCTGGTCGAGAAGGACGACCTGGCCTTCGGCACCAGCCGATGGAGCAGCAAGATGGTCCACGGAGGGTTGCGCTACCTGGCGACCGGCGACGTCGGCGTCGCGATGGAGTCTGCCCGCGAGCGCGGGATCCTGATGACCCGCACCGCTCCCCACCTGGTACGGGCGCTGCCGATGCTCGTGCCGCACAGCGTCGACGTCAGCCCCCGCGACGCGCTGCTGTTCGAGGTCGGACATCGCACCGCGGACGTGCTGCGCCTGGTCGCCCGGACGCCCCGCGCCACCCTCCCGCGGCCCCGCCGCATCGGGGTCGCCGAGACCACCCGGCTGCTGCCCGGCGTGCGCCGTGACGGCCTCCGCGGTGCCTCGCTCAACTGGGACGGCCACCTCGAGGACGACGCCCGGCTCGTCGTCGCGCTGGCCCGCACCGCGGCCGGCCTGGGCGCCAAGATCCTCACGAGAGTCCGCTACGACGACGGTGTGCTCACCGATGCCCTGACCGGCAGATCCTTTGTCCCCCAGGCGAAGACGGTCGTCAACGCCACCGGTGCCTGGGCCGACCAGATCACGAAGGGCACCAAGCTCCGGCCCAGCAAGGGCGTCCACATCGTGCTCAGCTCGCACACCCTGGGCCGGCCGACGGCCGGCATGACGGTGCCGGTGCCGGGGGAGTCGAACCGGTTCGTGTTCGCGTTGCCGCACCCCGACGGCATCGTGCACGTCGGCCTCACCGACGACCCGCTCGACGGTCCGCTTCCCGAGGTGCCGCATGCCGAGGAGCCCGAGATCGCGTTCCTGCTCGACACCCTCAGTCGCGGCCTCGAGGTGCCGCTGACCCGCGCAGACGTGATCGGTTCCTTCGCGGGGGTGCGGCCGCTGATCGCCGGGGAGCAGGGCCGCACCGCTGACCTCAGCCGGCGGCACAGCGTCGTGCTCCAGGACGGCCTGCTGACCGTGCTGGGAGGGAAGCTCACGACGTACCGGCGGATGGCACAGGACGCGGTCGACCTGCTCAGTGACGTCCCGTGCCGGACCGCGCGGCTGCCGCTGGTAGGAGCGCCGGCAGGTCCGGCGGGTCGGCTGGGTCGGCGCTACGGGTCGGAGGCTTCGGAGGTCGCCGCCCTCGCCGACGGCCGGCCCGACCTGCTGGGGCCGGTGGCCGAGGGTGTCCCGGTGCTCGGCGTGGAGCTGCTCTGGGGGCTGGTCGCCGAGGGGGCGCTGGACGCCGAGGATCTCCTGGAGCGCCGCACCCGGCTCAGCCTGGTCGACGCCTGGCAGGAGGCCTCCCGGCCGGCGGTCGCGTCAGTCCTCCAGGACGGGTACGCGCAGGCGTAGGAACGTCAGCCGCTCCAGGATGGCGGTGCCCGCGCGGCCCACAGCCACCGGGTCGCGGGTGACCATCCAGTCCCACTGGTCGTCCTCGCGGCGGCGGGCCAGGAACGCCACCCGCCTCGTGGGGCCCAGGGCCAGCAGCGCCCACTCCGAGCACAGCGCGTCGTCGGCCCGTAGCGGCAGCGTGATCGGTCGGGCCCGGTCGGGCGCGAGGTCGCGCGGAACGTCCGGGCCGAGCACCACGGCGACCGCCTTGGCAGCGACCAGCAGGTTGAGGCCCCGAAGCAGCGACGCCGGCACGGCCCCGGGGTCGGGCAGCACCACCAACGCCATCGTGGTGCCGGACATGAGGGCACTCGTCTCGACGTTGCGGAACCGGGCGTCGAGCGCGTCGCGGGTGGTCGGCGGCCGGACATCGCCAGGCACTGCGGCCGCGGCGCGCCCGAAGACCGAGGAGGTCGGGGCCGGCGCGCGCTTGGAGGCTTGCGGTGCCTTGAGCTTGAGGACGGCAGCGCGCAGCTCGGCGATTGTCACCTCCCCCTCGGTGCTCACGCTCAGGTCTTCGGCCGAACGGGTGACGCACTTGACTAACGTGACGTCGTGAGCGACCTGGTCCCGCCCGGCTGGCCGGCCGACGTGCTGCCACCGCAGGCGCCGGAGTGGGAGCGCAGCGCGGTGGCGTGGCTGTTCGACCTGTGCCCGCCGGACTACCGCGCGCACGACGTCCTGCGGGCGCACCCGGTCGTGCTGGCACGTTTCGCGAAGGGGCATGTCGAGGCGGGCGTCGAGGCTGCCCGGCAGGGCCTGAGGACGCTGCGGGCCGAGCTCGAGGGCGTCGTGCCACCGGACGTGGTGCAGAGCGCGATCGGTGCCTACGACCGGGAGGGCCGCCGACTGGTCCAGACCGGCCGTCAGGTCGCGATGGTCGAGGCAGCGCTTCGGGGCGACCGGTGGGTCCCGCGCCTCTAGACTGGTCCGGTGAGCCTGCTGTCGGAACTGCGCGGACCTGAGGACCTCAAGCGGCTGCCCCCGTCCCAGCTGCCGGTCCTGGCCGCCGAGATCCGCGACCTGATGATCGACTCGGTCTCGCGCACCGGCGGTCACCTCGGTCCCTCGCTCGGTGTCGTGGAGATCACCCTCGCCCTGCACCGCGTCTTCGACAGCCCCCGCGACAAGATCCTCTGGGACACCGGGCACCAGGCGTACGTGCACAAGCTCGTCACCGGCCGCGCCGCCGGGTTCGACCGGCTGCGCAAGAAGGGTGGCCTGTCGGGGTACCCGTCGCGCGCCGAGTCCGAGCACGACGTCATCGAGAACAGCCACGCCTCCACCGCGCTGTCCTACGCCGACGGGCTGTCGAAGGCGTTCAGCATCCGGGGCGAGCAGCGGCACGTGGTCGCGGTCGTCGGGGACGGCGCGCTGACCGGCGGGATGTGCTGGGAGGCGTTGAACAACATCGCCGGCTCGCACCTGCCGGTGGTGATCGTCGTCAACGACAACGGCCGTTCCTACGCCCCGACCATCGGCGGGCTCGCCGAGCACCTGGCCGCGCTCCGGATGACGCAGGGGTACGAGAAGGCCCTCGGCCGGGTCAAGACGACCCTCACCCAGACTCCCGTCGTCGGGCCGCCGGTGTACACCGCCCTGCACGGCCTGAAGCGCGGCATCAAGGACTTCCTGCAGCCGCAGGTCCTGTTCGAGGACCTCGGCCTGAAGTACGTCGGGCCGATCGACGGTCACGACGAGCTGGCGATGGAGAACGCGCTCCGCAAGGCCCGCGACTTCGGTGGTCCGGTCATCGTGCACGCGGTGACGGTGAAGGGCTTCGGCTACCAGCCCGCCGTCGATGACGAGAACGACTGCCTGCACAGCGTCGGACCCGGTACGGATCCTCTGACGGGCAAGGCGGTTCCGGGCGCCCAGTCCTGGACGAGCGTCCTCGGGGACGAGATGGTCCGGATCGGTGAGGAGCGGCCCGACGTCGTCGCGATCACCGCGGCGATGCTCCAGCCCGTCGGGCTCCAGAAGTTCTCCGTGGCCTTCCCGGACCGCACCCTCGACGTCGGCATCGCCGAGCAGCACGCCGTCACGTCCGCGGCCGGGCTTGCGATGGGGGGCATGCACCCGGTGGTCTGCCTCTACGCCACGTTCCTGAACCGCGCGTTCGACCAAGCCCTGATGGACGTCGCGCTGCACGCGCTCCCGGTGACGTTCGTGCTCGACCGGGCCGGCATCACCGGCGAGGACGGCGCCTCGCACAACGGCATGTGGGATCTGTCGATCCTCCAGGTCGTCCCCGGCATCCGGATCGCCGCACCCCGTGACGGCGCCACGTTGCGTGAGGAGCTGCGCGAGGCAGTGGCCGTCGAGGACGGTCCTACCGCCGTCCGGTTCCCGCGCGGGGCGGTCGGCGAAGACGTGCCGGCGCTCGAACGGATCGGCGGCGTCGACGTCCTGCGCCGTGGCACCGATGTGCTCCTGGTCGCGGTCGGCGCGATGGCCCGGATCGCGCTCGAGGTCGCGGATCGCGTTGCTGCGCAAGGGATCTCGGTCACCGTCGTCGACCCGCGGTGGGTCACGCCGGTGCCGGCGTCGATCGTCGAGCTGGCCGGGCTGCACCGGCTGGTGGTGACGGTGGAGGACAACAGCCGGGTCGGCGGCGTCGGCTCCCGGGTGTCCCAGACCCTGCGGGACGCCGACGTCGACGTACCGTGCCGCGACGTCGGCATCGCGCCCCGCTTCCTGGACCACGGCTCCCGCGCCGAGGTGCTCGCCGAGGTCGGCCTGACCGCGCAGGACGTGGCGCGCGCGATCGTGGAGTCGGTGGCCCGGCTCGAGGGTGACCTCGAGGAGTCCGAGACCCGCAAGCAGGCCTAGAAACTCGGGCGACAGCCGCGTCCTGAGGCTCTACGGTTCAGTCCGGCTCGAGGCCGCAGCCGGTCGTCCATCGACGACGCGGGTCCTGCACCGTGTCTCGTGCCCGCCTATGGAGGCAGCGTCTGAACAACGCTCGGGTTCGATTCCCTTTTGCCACCCGCGGCGTGACCACCAGGTCGAGCACGGCTCAGCGGACCCCGGTCCCCGCCGTGCCCTATCGGTCGCGCCGTGGGTGGCGCCCGGGCACGACGTCACGAAGCAACAAGGAGGTGCGTGATGAAGGTCGTCGTTCGTCAGTGGGAGTCGGTGCTGGTCTACCGGGACGGTTGCTTCGTCGCGCCCCTCGGCCCCGGGCGGCACCGGTTGCGTGCGGGACGCCGTGAGCTGTTCCGGGTCGACCTGCGGACCCGGCTGCTCGGGCTGCCCGGCCAGGAGCTGCTCACCTCTGACGGCCTCACCGTCAAGGTCAGCCTTGCCGTGCGGGTCCGGGTGGTGGACCCGCGCCTGTCGGTCGAGGCTGTGCAGGACGGCGACGCCGAGGTCTACTCGGCCCTGCAGGTCGCGCTGCGCAACGTGGTCGCTCCGCGCACCCTGGACGAGGTGCTGGCCGATCGTGACGTGCTCGGCGCGGCCGTCGGGGAGCTCGCCGCCCCGGCGGTGGTCGCCGTCGGCCGGTCGCTGGAGGGGGTGGCGGTCAAGGACGTCATGGTCCCCGGTGAGCTGCGGCTCGCCGCCCTGCGCGTGCTGACCGCCAAGCAGGAGGGGTTCGCTTCGCTGGAGCGGGCGCGCGGTGAGACCGCGGCCCTGCGCTCGCTGGCCAACGCCGCGAAGCTCGCGCAGGACAACCCGTCGCTGCTGGCGCTGCGCACGCTGCGGGCGATCGAGACCGGTGGTGCGACCGTGGTGCTGCGCGCCGACGGTCAGCCGCAGTAGGCCCGGTCGGCGCCGGTCGGCGGCGTCGGGTCGTCGCGGGTCTGCATCCAGCCCTCGGGCAGGGAGACGTCCTTGGGCCCCTGCAGGTGTCCTCGCGGCTGGTGCTCAGCGCCGGCCGTGAGGACACCGGCAGGGTCGAGCTGGTCGAGCAGCCCGTCGAGCTCGGCAAGCGAGCCGGCCATCGCCAGCTTGCGGCGCATCTCGCCACCGGCCGGGTAGCCCGTGAGGTACCAGCCGGTGTGCTTGCGGAAGTCCCGGACGGCGAAGCCCTCGTCCCCGATGTGCTCCACCAGCAGCCGGGCGTGGCGCTTCATGACGTCCGCAACGACGCCCAGGAGCGGCGGGTCCTGCACGAGCCGGCCGGCGAAGGCGTCGGCCAGATCCCTGAACAACCATGGCTTTCCGAGACATCCGCGGCCGACGACCACCCCGTCACAGCCGGTCTCGGCCATCATCCGGAGAGCATCCGGCGCCGACCAGATGTCGCCGTTGCCGAGGATCGGGACCGAGGCGACGTGCTCCTTCAGCCGGGCGATCGCCGACCAGTCGGCCCGCCCGGAGTACAGCTGGTAGACGGTACGGGCGTGCAGTGCGACCGCCGCAGCGCCCGCATCCGCGGCTGCGGCGCCTGCCTCCAGGTAGGTCAGCGAGGCGTCGTCGATGCCCATCCGCATCTTCACGGTGACGGGGACGTCACCTGCCGCCCGCACCGCCGCGGCGACGATGTTGCCGAACAGCACGTGGTGGGCGGGCAGCGCACCACCACCACCGCGGCGGGTGACCTTGGGGGAGGGGCAGCCGCTGTTCAGGTCGATATGGTGGATGCCCATGTCCAGCACCCGCTTGATGGCCTCGCTGACCCAGTGCGGGTCGACGCCATAGAGCTGCACCGACCGGATCTGCTCGTCAGCGGCGAAGGCGACCATGTTGGTGGTGCGGTCGTTGTTTTCGCACAGCGCGCGAGCGGAGACCATCTCGCTGACGTACAGGCCGCCGCCGTAGGAGCCGCACAGTCGTCGGAAGGCCGCGTTGGTGACCCCCGCCATGGGGGCCAGCACGACAGGCGAGTCGACCTCCAGCGTGCCCAGCCGCAGGCCCTGCAAGGTCACACCCACAGGTCCACCAGCGATACGTCGAGCTTGGCCAGCAGGGCTCGCAGCAGCGGGAGCGAAAGCCCGATGACGTTGCCGTGGTCGCCGTCGATGCCGTCCAGGAACGGCGCCGACCGGCCGTCGAGGGTGAACGCACCGGCGACGCGCAGCGGTTCGCCGGTGGCGACATAGGCGTCGATCTCGGCGTCCGACGGGGTCCCGAAGCGCACGAGGGTGGAGCAGACGTCGGCGGCGGCGGCACCGGCGGCGGTGTCGATCACGCAGTGCCCGGTGTGGAGCAGCCCGGAGCGGCCGCGCATCGCCCGCCACCGGGCGACCGCGTCGGCGGGGGAGCCGGGCTTGCCGAGCACCGCACCGTCGAGCTCGAGCATCGAGTCGCAGCCGATGATCAGCGCGTCGGCCTGGTCGGCGGCGACCGCCTGCGCCTTGCGGAGGGCGAGCTCGAGCACCTGCTCTTTCGGCGTGCCGGTGACGTCGGACTCGTCCACCCCGCTCACGAGCACCGTCGGGTCCAGGCCCGCGTCCCGCAGGAGCCGCAGGCGCGCGGGGGACGCAGAGGCGAGCACGACGCGGCGGGTGGGCACACCCCATTCTGCCAGGCGTCCGCGGTGCGGCGCTCTCAGCGGTACAGCGTGTCCCGCAGCCAGGGCTCGTCGGCGCCGCTCTCGCGGAGCGCGAGCACCTCGGGACGGCCGCCGTCGACGGCGAGGGCCACCTCGTCGGCGGTGACGAGCAACGGCCGGGGGAACCCGCGGTCGTGCGGGGAGGTGGCCGCCGCCGCGGCCGGCCCGAACGCCGGGTCGATGAGCGCCAGCTTGGTCCAGCCACGCCGCCTCATCGGGACGACGACGGCGCCCATCCCGCCCGCTTCGCGGGCGATGGCCGTACGCAGGGAGCGCGAGCCGAGCAGGGTCACCACGTCGCAGTCCCCGATGGGCCGGAGCTGGCCCTTCGCGTCACGCGCTAGCCGCTCGACCGCGACCGCTCCCATCCGCTCGAGGTAGGCCTCCGCCTCGTCCCACCGGACCTCGGCGTCCAGACCGAGCGCGTCGAGCAGAGCCTGGGGCAGCAGCACCACGTGGTCGGGATCGGACGGGTCGAGGTCGACCGCTCCCAAGCCCAGGTCGAGGGCGTCGCCGAGCACGCGCCGGCGTACCCAGTCCAGGCCAGGGTGGAGCAGGTGCTCGACGGGCAGTCCTACCGGCCGCAGCCGCTCGAGGAGATCCGGTAGCGGGAGGTCGCTGGCCCAGCGTCGCGCGAGCAGCCAGCGGCTCAGTCGCTCGCGCCCCGCGCCGGTCTCCGGATCGTGCCCGGCCAGCGCACGCCTGCATTCGCCCCAGGAGACCCAGACGCTCGGGCTGCCGGTCAGCGTGACCCCGAGCTTGGCTGGTTCGATGTCGAAGTCGTGCAGGACGGACACCGCGAGCACGCCACGGCGCAGCTCCACGGCAGTCGGTCCAGGCACGTTCGTACGGTACCGACCTGCGAGCCGCTTCAACCCCGGCAATCGGGTGACCCTGATGGGCTAGGAGCAGATGGTTCCTTTGGGTCAACTGTCGCGGTTCGACTGCGCCGACAACCACAGCGATTGTTTCCTGCAGGGGAAGCGGTCATCGGGCCCGCGCTCCTGAGGGGGGTGCGCGGTCCCAGGTCCCGCCACCGAGAGGCCGCACCCGTCAGGGTCGCGGCCTTTCGTGGTTCCCCATCCGCTCGGGCCTGGCCGACGAACGCCGTGCATGGACCTCGACACCTCGCTCGCCCGCTGGGTCTTCATCTGGATGGGTGGCCTCTGGGTCGTCCTGTCCCTGTGCGTGCTGCTTGCCGGCCGTACGACGATGGCTCTGGTCACCCTTGGGATCGCCGGCCTGTACGCGGTCTCGCTCGTCGCCCTCGAGCGCCGGCCCCAGGCGCTGCGGCGGACACCTGGGCGCTAGCTGTCATGACCAGTGCCCATGCCCAGAACCGACGTCAGCCAGCCAGATTCGCATGATCGACGGAACCGGAGCAATCCCGGTACGCCGATTTCGGATGGCTCCGGTTCTGTGGATCTTCGCGGTGGCATCACCGCGAGCCCTCGCTTCCGACATCCGGACAGCGAGGCTCAGACCGGGCCGAGGACCTTGTCGAGGTAGGCGTTCCGGAACAGCCCGTCCGGGTCGACCGAGCGCCGGAGCGCCCGGAAGTCCTCGAACCGCGGGTAGCGCGCGGCGAGCTCGACGGCGGACAGGTTGTGGAGCTTCCCCCAGTGCGGCCGACCACCGACCGCGCCCATCAGCTGCTCGACCTCGTTGAAGTACCGGTCGAAGCGCGAGCCGCGGACCATGTGCACCGCGAGGTACGCGGAGTCCCGGCCGGACGCGGTGGACAGCGGGATGTCGTCGGCCGGCGCGACCCGGACCTCGACGGGGAAGCTGACGTGCTCGCCGATCCGCTCGGGCAGCGTGGTCAGCTCGCGGAAGACCGCGGGCAGGTCGGCGCGCGGGATCGCGTACTCCATCTCGCAGAACCGGACCCGCCGCGGGGAGGTGAACACCGCGGGGGCCACGTCGCTGTAGGAACGGGCCGACAGGGCGCGGGCGGCCACCTTGTTGATGCCGGGGATGAGCCGGGGGGCGGCGGCGCCGAGCTTGCAGGTCACGCTGAACAGCCCGTTGGACAGCAGCTCGTCGTCGATCCAGGCGCGACGCTTCGACAGCGGCTGCACCGTGGAGGTCCGGTTGTTGCGCTTGGTCAGCGCCAGCTGGGTGTGCGGGAACCAGTAGAACTCGAAGTGCTCGTTGGCCGCCACCAGCTCCTCGAAGCCGTCGAGCACCTCGGCGAGCGGCATCGGGCGCTCGTCGGCGTGCAGCGCGAACATCGGCTCGGCCTGGAACGTGACGGCCGTGACGATGCCGAGGGCCCCGAGGCCGATGCGGGCCATCTCGAACAGCTCCGGACGCTCGGTGCGGGAGCAGGACACCACCGCGCCGTCCGCGAGGACCAGCTCGAGCCCGCACACCTGGTGGGCGATCGAGCCGCTCGCCCGGCCGGTGCCGTGCGTCCCCGTGGAGATCGCGCCGGAGACGGTCTGGACGTCGATGTCGCCCATGTTGGTCAGGCCCAGGCCGTGCTCGGTGAGCAGCGCGTTCAGCGCCGACAGCGGCATCCCCGCTTCGACCGTGACCTGCATCGCGTCCCGGTCGACCGCCAACAGCCCGGCGAACCGGTCGAGCTGCAGCAGCACCCCGTCGGTGAGCCCGATGCTGGTGAACGAGTGCCCGGACCCGATCGCCTTGACCCGCCGACCCGCGGCGGCGGCCGCCTTGACGGCGGTGACGATCTCGTCGGTGCCGGCCGGGTGCAGGACCTGGGCGGGCGCCATCGCCTGGTTGCCGGCCCAGTTCTCCCACGTGCTCACGCGCATTCCTCCCCGAAGACGTGAACGATCCTCACGTCTGGCGGCGGTCAGGTCAACTCCGGGCGCATCCCGCCGATGGGCCGGGGTGCGCTACGACGGGATTGCCGATGCCTGGAGCGAGCGGCTGGGCTCCCCGCTCGAACCCGACGCGCTCCGGCTGCTGGCGGCGCTCACCCCAGCGGCCGCAGCCGTCCTGCAGGAGGCGCTCAAGCCGCCGCCGCCGCAGACCCGCGACGCCCTCACCGGACTGCTCAACCGGGCGGTCTTCGAGGAGGCGCTGCACCACGAGGTGGCCTCGGCGGCCCGGCACGGGGCGCCCTGCCTGCTGATCGCCGACCTTGACGGCCTGACCGGCTGGATGCAGGCCCAGGGACACCTGGCCGGGGACCTGCTCGTGGTGCGCACGGCCGAGATCCTCACCCGCAGCTCCCGCCGCAGCGACCACCTGGGCCGCCTCGGGGTGGACCAGCTGGCCGTCCTGCTGCCCCGCACCGACCGCGTACGCGGGCTCGTCGTCGCTCGCCGGGTGCTGGCTCGCTCACTGGCGGACGCCCGCGCGAGCGAACGGGCCCGGGCCGGCTCGACAGTCGCCCTCCCCAAGCTGTCGGTCGCGCTGGGGTACCTGCCGACGCCGACCAGCGCTGCGCAGCTCATCGAGGCGACCGAGCTGGCCCTGGGGCGCGCCCGGCGGGCCGGCGGCGGCGTCGTGGAGGCGACCCGTCCCGAGGACCTTCCGGAGCACCAGGTCCGTACGGCTTAGGCTTCTGGGCATGCCCGACATGCTCTCCTTCACCGACGCCGCCGCTCGCCTGGGCATCGGCGTCTCCGGCGTCAAGTCGCTCATCACCGAGCACCGCCTGCTCGTCCTCAGCACCCCGGACGGCCCGGCCATCCCCGCCGACTGCCTCGACGGCAGCGAGCCGGTCAAGCACCTCTCGGGCGTCCTCACGCTGCTCCACGACGCTGGGTATGACCCCGAGCAGTCCTACACCTGGCTCACGACCGTGGACGAGTCGCTGCCGGGGACGCCGCTCCAGGCGCTGCACGAGAACCGCGCGACCGAGATCAAGCGCCGGGCACAGGCGCTGGCCTTCTGATGCTCCTGACGGTCAACGGGGAGCCGCGTGAGTCGCCCGAAGGCACCGGTTTGCTTGACCTTCTGGAGCAGCTCGGACTGCAGGTCGGCTCGGTGGTCGTGGAGCACAACGGCACCGCGCTGCTCCGCTCCGAGGTGCTCGCCGCTCAGCTGCAGGACGGCGACGTGCTCGAGCTCGTACGGGCGGTAGCGGGTGGATAGGCGCGCCCGGCTCGCGCAGGCCACGCTCTACCTGTGCACCCCGGACCGACCGGACCTGGCGGCGTTCCTCGATGCGGTGCTGGCCGGCGGCGTGGACGTCGTGCAGCTGCGGGAGAAGGGCATCGAGGCCCGGCGGGAGCTGGAGCTGCTGGAGATCGTCGGCGAGGCCGCCGAGCGGTACGGCGCGCTCTGGTCGGTCAACGACCGCGCCGACGTGGCACACGCCTCGGGGGCGGACGTGCTGCACCTCGGCCAGGACGACCTGCCCGTGCGCGCCGCACGAGCCCTCCTCGGCGACGACGTGCTGATCGGTCGCTCGACCCACGACCCGGTGCAGGTCGACGCTGCGGCCGTCGAGGCCGGCGTCGACTACTTCTGCGTCGGCCCGACCTGGCCGACGCCCACCAAGCCGGGCCGGCCCGCGCCGGGCCTGGACCTGACGCGGTACGCGGCCCAGCACGACCGGCCGTGGTTCGCGATCGGCGGCATCGACCTCGGCAACCTCGGTGAGGTGCTGGACGCCGGTGCGACCCGGGTCGTGGTGGTCCGCGCCCTCACCGAAGCGGCCGACCCGCGGGCGGCGGCGGCGGCGTTCAAGGCTCGCCTCTGATGTACCTGCTGGTGCTCGCCGGGTGCCTGCTGGCCACCCTGCCGCTGGAGCTGGTGCTGCACGTCGGGGTCTACCGCCAGGTCCGCCGACTCGTCCTCACGCTGGTCCCGGTCGGCGCGGTGTTCCTCACCTGGGACGCGCTCGCGGTCCGCCACAAGCAGTGGGGGTACGACAGCACGCAGCTGCTCGGCGTCACCGTCGGCAACCTCCCGCTGGAGGAGCTGTTGTTCTTCCTCGTCATCCCGGTCTGCGCCGTCCTGGCCTTCGAGGCGGTCCGGAAGGTGCGGGGGTGAGCTACCTCGCGGTCGCGTCGGCGGGGGTCGTCATCAGCGTCTTGCTGGACGTCCTGCTCGGCACGAGAGTGCTTGCCAGCAAGGCGTTCTGGCTCGCCTACGCGATCATCCTGGGGTTCCAGCTGATCACGAACGGGATCCTCACCGGGCGGGGGATCGTGTTCTACCAAGGGGGGCCAGGGCCGGGACAGACGCCGCCGTTCCTGGGGCACGGCAGGGTTGCCTACGCCCCGGTCGCAGACCTGCTCTTCGGCTTCGCGCTGGTCACTCAGACGCTGACGTGGTGGGCGTTCTGGGGACGCCGCCTGGCGCGCTGAGCGAACCCGGCCAGCAGCAGCAGCGCGCCGATCCCGGGCAGCCACGATTCCGGCCCGGTAGCCGCGAGGGTGTTGCGGGGCAGCACCGCGGCGGGCACCGCCTGGGCCGGCCGACCCGTGGTGGCGGTCGGCGTGCGCACCGTCCCGGAGGCCGGCACCAGCAGCGCCGGCCCGCCCTGCTGGCGGACGAACGCCGGCAGCGAGACGCCCGCGGCCACCTGGGTGTCGGAGTAGCCGACGTACATCCGGCCGGTCCGGTCGACGTCGACGGAGAAGTAGTCACCGAGTCGGCGGTCGGTCAGGGTGGCCTGGCACAAGGTGCCGCCCTGGCAGATGGTGCCGGTGTGGATCGCTTTCGGGGTGGCCACTGCGACGCTGAACGACGGGGTGCGGGAGGAGGCGCAGCCCAGACCTGTGGTGGTCGCCGCGCCGACGATGCGCCAGCCGTAGGTGCCGGAGGTCTGCGCGTTGTTCTGCGGCAGTGCCTTGTCGGCCTCGAGCCAGGCGATCCCGACGCGGCCGTTGTCGCCGACGCCGATCCACGGCCAGATCGCGGTGTGCCCGCTGGTGTTGACCTTCACCGGCGCCGCCCAGGTCCGGGCCCCGTCGGTCGAGCGGGAGTAGTAGACCCCTGCAGGCCGCGCCGGGCCACCGGCCTCGTCCCAGGTGATGTAGAGGTTGCCCGAGGGGTCCAGGGCGAACGCCGGCCAGTGCGCCAGCATCTTCACGCCGGTGGCGACCACGTTCGTGTCGGTGGCCACCAGGTTTCCCTGTCGGGCCTGCCGGAAGGCCGCGATGGCGAGCTTGCCGCCCGTCAGGTGCGCCTCGTAGACCGTGCCGTTGCGCTTGTCGACCCGGATGTCACCGATCCCGGCTCCGCCCGTCTGGTCGGCAAGGGCGTCGGTGAAGGTCTTGCCGCCGTCCGTGCTCTTGCTGATGTAGTGGCCGTCGACGATGCCCGCGCCGGTGCCGCCCGGCTGGCCGTTCGCGACGAAGTAGAGCTCGTCCTTGCGGTCGGCCTCCATCCACTGCCGGTCGGTGAGGACCGCACCGCCGAAGTTCTGCAGCGACCAGGTGCTGCCCTTGGTCGTGCTCTTGCTCACCGCCACGTTGGCCAGGTTGATCTCGGAGAAGAAGACGTTCCCGGCGCTGTCGATCGCGAGCTCCGGGTCGGAGAACCCCGACGCGGCGGCCCCCTCGCCGGGCGCGATCCGCGGCCGGAAGGTCCAGGTCTTGCCGTTGTCGTCGCTGGTCCAGACGTAGGTCTGGCCGGTGTAGTTCTGGGCGAACGCGCCGGTGCCGGCGTTGGCCGCGTCCGGCGTGAAGAAGTGCGTCGTGCCGGCGTGGCTGGAGTAGAGCAGCCGGCCGTTCGGGTAGGTCGCGACCAGCGGCTCGCCGCCGGCCCGGTGGGTGTCGACGTAGCTCGGCGTGCCGAACGTGAGCCTGGGCGGCGCCGGACAGGCGCCGGCGGCCGCGGCGGCCGGGGTCTGGAGCGCGGGAAGGGCCGCGACGGCGACCGCGAGCAGGGCGAGGGGGAGAGCCTGACGTCGCATGCCCAGGTCCTTCGACGCCGTGGGCCGATGTCCTGCCTCAGCGGCGCACGCGTCGGGCGGCGACCACCGCCGGGAGCGCCACTCGGGCCCGGTGCACCGGCCCCACGGAGACCCGGCGCGTGAGCACCGGGTAGTCCTGAGCCTCGATCTGGTCGAGGATGCCGCCGTACAGGGTGAGGGCGGTGGCGATGCAGGGGCGGGAGCTGGGGTGCAGCAGCCGGATGCCCTGCTCCGCGGTGCGGTAGACCTCGCGGGTGCGGGCGATCTCGAAGGCGAGCAGCCGGCGCACCGGGCCATCGACGATGCCGTGGGCGAGCTGCTCCCAGGTCACCCCGAACGCGTCCAGGTCTTCGGTCGGCAGGTAGCGCCGGCCGCGTCCGAGGTCCTCCCCGACGTCCCGCAGGAAGTTCGTGAGCTGGAAGGCGATGCCCAGGTCGCGGGCATAGGGAGCGGCGACCGCCAGCGGCACGACCGTCCCGAGCACGGGGAGCATCTGCAGCCCGATCACCGCGGCCGAGCCCTCGACGTAGCTGAGCAGGTCCTCGAAGGTCTCGTACGACGACACCTGCAGGTCCATCGTCATCGACGTCAGGAACGCCGTGACGTGGTCCACCGGGATGTCCCAGCGTGCCAAGGTGTCCAGCAGCGCCCGCGTCACCGGGTGGCTCCCGACGCCGGCGCGCACCTCGCGTGCCAGGGCCTCGAGGGCTTCCTGCTTCTGGGCCGTGGTGAGCGTCGAGGCGGTGTCGTCGACGATCTCGTCGGCGTACCGGGCGAAGCCGTAGAGGGCATGGACCGAGGGGCGCTTGGCTGGCGGCAGCAGCAGGGTCGCGAGGTAGTACGTCCGGCCGTGGCGGGCGTTCAGGCGCCGGCAAGCCTCGTAGTCGGCCGCGGCCGCGGTCACGCCGGGATCACGAGTGGCGCCTCCGACGGAGGGGTCTCGGACCGGAGCTGCTTGGTCGACCGCCGGACGAAGTAGGTGGCCACCGCCACGGCGGCGAGCACGGGCGCGCCGTACAGGGGTGGTCGGATCAGACTGCGTCCGTTGGGGGCGATGGCCAGGCACAGCGCCATCGACAGCGCACCGAGCGGCAGCAGGGTGCGCTCGTTGCCGACCGCCGCGAGCAGCACCAGGCCCCAGAGCAGGTACCACGGCTGCACGATCGGGCCGAGCGCCACCACGGCCACCATCGTCAGCCCCAGGGCACGCATCGGGCCGAGCCGATGAGCCCGCAGGAGCAGCCCGAGGGCGAGGAGGCCTCCCACCGCGAACCCGATCGCGAGTACGACCCGGATCGTCGCGTCGGGGGTCTCGACCAGCCCGACCTTGGCCATCGCGTTGCCGGCGAGCACCCCGACGCCCGTGAGCGGGGAGAAGATCGACAGCCGGGCGCTGCCGGCGTCCAGGGTGTGCAGCCAGCCCCAGCCGAGGCCGGTGGCGGTGGTGAGGGTGACGGAGGTCACGGCGGTGGTGAGGAGCACGACCGCGCCGGCGCGGAAACGGGCCGGCCAGCCAGGCAGCAGCATGGGAAGGAAGCCGAGCGCGGCTGCTGCAGGGAGCTTCACCAACGCTGCGGTGGTGATCAGGACGGCTGCACCGATCAGCCGTTTGGTGTCGGGGGTGCGGCCGGCGACGGCGATCCCGGAGATGAGCAGCCCGACCATCAGGGCGTCGTTGTGGGCACCGCCGACGCCGTGGAGCAGGATGAACGGGTTGGCCAGCCCGAGCCAGAGCGCGCGTTGCGCAGGCACGCCGTGGGCGTGGGCGATCCGCGGCAGCGCCCAGGCCACCAGCAGCAACCCGGCAACCGCGACGAGCCGCAGCAGCAGCACCGCCGGGATCAGGTTGTTGCCAACCAGCCGCAGCACGAGCCCGGAGATGGCGAGCCAGACCGGTCCGTAGGGGGAGGGGGAGTACCGCCAGATGCCGTCCACGCTGTAGGACCACGAGCTGGTGGGCTCGTAGTCGCCCGGGCCGTAGGTGTAGGCGTCGATGTGGTTGGCGACGAGGTGGCCCTGGCCGGCGTACGCGTAGACGTCCCGACTGAACAGCGGAGGGGCGAACAGCAGCGGGAACGACCACAACCCGGCCACGACGAGGACGGCACGGGGCGACAGCACGTCCAGGTAGTGCCGGAGCTGCCACCACGACCAGGCGAGCAGCAGCAGCGCGCCGACCATCACGACGGTGCACACCGCCTGGATGGGGCCGTTGTCGTTGAGCCAGGTCAGGTGCAGCAGGGCCGCGACGGCGTCCCTGCCGCGCGGTACGGCACCGGCGCCGATCCCGCCGATCGCGAGCAGCACCGTCGCCAGGAAGCCGCTGAGCAGCAGCCGGCGCGGCACACCCGTGTGCATCCAGAGGGGGACCTTCACACGATCGCCCGGGACCGGTAGGTGCGGTCCGGACCAAGGATCCGCTCGGCGGCGAGCCGACCGGACAGCAACACCATCGGCACGCCGACGCCCGGCTGGGTACCACTGCCGGCGAAGACCACGCCTTCGACGTGCGGGGCCAGGTTGGAGGGGCGGAACGGGCCGGTCTGGAAGAACGAGTGGGCGCTGGCGAACGGTGCGCCGCGCTCCATGCCGCGCCGCGCCCAGTCGGCCGGGGTCGTGACGTGCTCGACCTCGATGGCCTCGCCGAACCCCACGTACCCGAGCGTCTCGAGGCGGGCGACCACCTCGTCGCGGTAGCGGGGGCCGAGCACCTCCCAGTCCAGGCCGGCGTCGAGGTTGGGGGTGGGCACCAGCACGGCATAGCTGTGCTTGCCGTCGGGGGCAGGGGGGTTGGTCACCAGGATCGACGGGTCGGACATCAGGCGCCCTTCGTCGATCAGCTCGGTGAACACCTCCCGCCAGGCCGTGCCGAAGTGCAGGTTGTGGTGGGCGGTCTGGGTGTACCCCTGTGACGAGCCGGCAAGCAGCAGGAAGCACGACGGGGAGTAGGTGAGCTTGCTCACCCGCGCCGGGGTCGCCGAGGAGGGGAGCAGCTCGCGGTAGGCGACCGGCAGGTCGGGGTTCAGCACGACCACGTCGGCGCTGATCCGCTCGCCGTCCGCGGTTTCCACCCCCACGGCTCGGCCGTGCTCGAGGAGCACCCGCGTGACGGTCTCGCCATACCGGAACTGCACTCCGTGCTTCTCAGCGGCCCCCGCGAGGGCCAGCGGGATGGCGTGCATGCCACCGGTCGGGAAGTACACCCCGGCGACCGAGTCCATGTAGGAGATCACCGCATAGATCGCGAGGGCGTCGTACGGGGACAGGCCCGCGTACATCGACTGGAAGGAGAACACCCGCTGGGTGCGCGGGTCCTTCAGGTAGCTGGCGACCTTCGGCGCGAGGCGGCGGAACGCCCCGGCAGCCGCCAGGCGCGCCAGGTTGGGCGTCAGCAGGTCCAGCGGGGAGTCGATGTTGCGGTCGATGAAGTCGGTCATCTCGTGCCGGTAGAGCTGCGAGACGAACTCCACGTAGCGCTCGTAGCCCTGCGCCTCGCGGGCTCCGCAGACGCGGCGGACCTCCTCGGCCATCGCCTGTGGGTCGGACTTCACGTCGAGCGTCGAGCCGTCCGGGAAGAACGCCCGGTAGAGCGGGTCGACCGGCCGGAGCTCGAGCCAGTCCTCGAGCCGTTCGCCGACGCAGTCGAGGGCGTCGGCGATCAGGTCGGGCATCGTGAGCACCGTCGGGCCGGTGTCGAAGCGGAAGCCGTCCAGCTCCAGGGTGCCGGCGCGGCCCCCGGGGACGTCCTCGCGCTCCAGGACCGTGACCTCCCGGCCGGCGCCCGCGAGCCGCAACGCCGCGCTCAGCCCAGCAAGTCCGGCGCCCACGACGACCACCCTGTCGGTCGGGCCGGGGACGGTGCGCACGGCCTCAGCCTACCGAGGCAGGAGATTGCTGCTGGGTGGCGAAGTGTGCACTACCCCAGCTCAGGAGAACCATGAAGGCCGTCCGCCTACTCGTCCTGCCCGCCCTGCTCCTCGCGGTCAGCCCCGCCCTCGCGAGCGCGGCCAAGCCCGCCGCCGTGCCGCCGACCTTCCGGCAGTACCACGGTCCTGCCGGCGGGATCGACGTCCGCGGCAACGCGACCGGCGCGGACTCCGCGGGAGAGCCGACGCTCGGGTTCGACAGCCGCACCGGCGACGTGATGTTCATGGCCAACAAGGCGACGTACCGGGTGCACGGGTTCGACCTGGGGCGCAACGAGAAGGCGACCTGGACCGACGTCACCGACCCGGTCATCGCGGCCCAGACCTCCGACCCGATCCTCTACACCGACCCCGTCACACACCGCACCTTCGCCAACCAGCTCGAGCTGCAGGGTGGCTCGCTGCAGGCCTACACCGACGACCAGGGGCGCACCTGGACGCACTCGACCAACGGCGCCGGGCTCGGCATCTCCTTCGACCACCAGACGCTCGCGGCCGGCAAGCCCGCCGCGGAGGGCAACCCGTTCCCGAAGCCGCTGGTCGGCCCGAACTACCTCTACTACTGCACCAACGACCTGTACGCCGCCAACTGCGCCGTCTCGATCGACGGCGGCCTGAACTTCCTGGCGTCGCTGCCGGTGTACGCCGGCTCGCTCGCCGGTGGGCCGTGCGCGGCGATCTTCGGGCACATCAAGACCGACCCGCGCAACGGCAACGTCTACCTGCCGCCGAACGGCTGCGACGGCGCCGCCGGCAAGCAGATGCTGTACGTCAGTCGCAACAACACCGCGACCTGGAGCGGGTACACCGTGCCGGGCAGCACCGACGGCGACGCCGGCCACCCTGCGGTCGGCGTGGGTCGGCAGGACGGCGCGGTCTACTACGCCTGGGGAAGCGCGGACGGCAGCAAGGGCACCGGCCGCATCCACACCGCGGTCAGCCTCAACGAGGGCCGCACCTGGAAGCACAGCCAGCCGCTCGGCGCCGACCTCGGCGTCGTCACCGCCCGCTTCCCGGTCGTGGCTGCCGGCGACCGTGGTCGCGCGGCGGTCGCCTTCCTCGGTGCCAAGACCGCCGGTGACCCCAACGCCGCGCCCGACCCGACCGCGCCCAAGCTCAAGGCGTACGCCGGAGTCTGGGACCTCTACGTGTCCTACACGATGGACGGCGGCGTCACCTGGAAGACCTATGACGCGACCCCCAAGGACCCGATCCAGCGCGGCCCTGTCTGCACCCGCGGCACCACCTGCCTGGCCGGTCGCAACCTGCTCGACTTCAACGACATCGTCCTGGACTCCTCCGGCCGTGTGATGCTCGCGCTGGCGGACGGAGCCCTCAAGGCCGGCGACACCTACGCCAAGGACCTGGCCAAGGCGACCATCATCCGTCAGGTCGGCGGACCCTCGCTGTACCGCTGACCGTGCCACCGGGCTGAGGGTGCCGCGCCCGGGTGGTCATCCAGCGCCCCTGCTCGGCCTGCCATGACGAAGATCCACAGAACGGGAGCAATCCGAAAGCAGGGTATCGGGACTGCTCCCGTTCCGTCGATCATGCGCATGTGACCGGCTCACGTCGCACCGCACCTGCCGCGGCGGTCCGCCGGGAAAGGCCGTGACGGGCAAGCGCCGGGCGAGGGCGTCCCCGCCGACAGCGCCCGCACCTTCGGCACCCCGGGCGGCCCGCTCAGGAAGTCGCCGCTGGTCCTGGCCCGGGTCAGGCCGGTGTGACGCTTGCGAGGACCACCTGAGCGAGGCCGTTGAGCTCCGCCCAGCGCGTACCGTCGGGCACGACGACGACGGCGAGCAGCGGCACGTCTTCGATGTCGGTGCCGAGCACGAGCAGGTGCCCCTTCGGGTAGGCATCGAGCGCCAGCGTGCCGCTCGGGCTGGCGATCAGCTCGCCGCTGCCGCCGACCTCCTCAAAACCGGTGGCCGGCTGCCCGTCGAGCGTCCCGACCGCCGTGGTC
>JBKJVH010000064.1:0-7716 GCA_046590985.1 Mycobacteriales bacterium | reverse complement strand
GCACGGTCGACGTGCAGGTGTCGAAGGCAGAGGTAACCGGCGACATCAGGTACAGCCAGGGCTCGTGCGAGAGCTGTCCGTTGCCCGCTGCGTCGACCTCGGTCGCCAGGGACGGGGGCGCGGTCACGCTGACGCTCAGCGGGCAAGCCTCGAGCGTGAGCGTGGACTACACCGTCATCCTGCAAAACACCGGCACCCTGCCGGCCACTGCGGCGGTCAAGGTCACCGGCCCTGACACCGACAGCACGATCGCGCAACACCTCACGGCGATCCGCGCGGACGGGTCCACCGCCACCTTGGCAGCGTTGGAGACAGGGCAGATCTGGTTCGTCAGCGACATCCTGTCACCCGGGGACCAGCGCACCTTCACCGTCGAGATCTGCAGCTTTGAGCTCGACCAGAGCGCCCCGTGGACGGTCGCTCCGGTCTTCACGATCAGCACCACCGAAGTCCCCACCCGCAACCACCCACCCACCACCGGCTGACCGGCGGAGTCATGACGAGCCTCACCACGAGCCCGCCACGCTCGGTTCCTTACGCGCCTGCGGCGCTCCCTGTGCGCCGCCGCTCCCGCGCCTCACAGCGCTGGCTCGCCGACCGCCCCGGGATCCGGCGGTTCCGGTTCGTGCGCTGCGTGACCGACGTCCTGCTGGTCCTGGCCGCCGTTGCGGTGGCGTTGGCCGCCGTGGAGGTCGGCTCCGGACGATGGGCCGGCCGGGCCGTCCTGTCCGGGAGCATGCGCCCCACCCTCGACACCGGCAGCGTGGCCGTGGTCGAGCGCATCCCGTTGAGCGCGGCCCGCGTGGGTGACATCCTCGTCCTGCACCGACCGGCACCTTCACGCATCCTTTTCGTGCACCGGGTCATTGCCCTTGACCGGACCCCCGAAGGCATCGAGGTGCGCACCAAGGGCGATCACAACCCCATCGCCGACCCCGGGACGCTGCTGGTGCGTGGCCCGTACGCCTATGTCGTCCGCTGGGACATCCCCTACCTCGGGTACGCGTCGAGCTGGCGCTACTCGCCCATGGGCCAGCGGGTGCTGTTCGGGCTCGGCGGCCTGATCCTGGTGGGCGCTGCCGTGATGATCGTCGCCCCGAATCGTGACCAGGACGCGCAACGCCGCGGCCGACACCTGGCGTCGTCATGACCGGTCGGCGTCGCGTCCCCGATCGTGCCGGCCGCCGGCGAACCGCGGCCGCCGCCGCCGGGCTGGGCCTCACCCTCACGGCTACCGCCTTGGCGGCGTGGCTGAGCGCCGGTGCGCAGGCGTCCGCGGCGAACCTCAGCCTCTCTGTCAAGGGTGACGATCCCAGCGCGACCCTCAGCGCTGACGGGAAGTCCCTGACCTTCGGCCCCCGGGGCCCCCTCGGTTCGGTCTTCGCCTTCCAGCACACCGTGACGGTCAGCAACACCGGGGACACCGGTGGCACCGGCGAGATCTCGCTCGGGAGCGCTCCCGGGAGCAGCGCAGCCCTCGCCGAGGAGTTGCGTAGCCGGGTCGTCCAGGTGCTGCCGACGGCGCGCACCCTCGTCGACGCACGGCTGCGTGTCGGCGGCACCAGCACGCTGAACCTACCGGCGCACTCCCTTGTCACCGTGGTCGTGAGCTTCGCCCTCAACTGCCTGCCCCTCGGTACGCAGAGCTGCCCCGACGTGAGTGGGCAGTCCGTCACGGCAGTCCTGAAGCTGGTGCAGACGGCCGTCCCGGTCGTGATCACGGCCACCCGCGGGACCAGCAGCCCGCAGCCCGTGCGCATCGAGACGACGCCCCCGTCAGCGCCGCCGACCGCGGTTGTGTCCCCCACGGCCGCGCCCACCAGCCTGCCGACCACGACACCCACGACGACGCCCACCCCGACGCCGACCACGACGACACCCCCGGAGAACCCCGTCCTGTTCACCGGTGGCGGCGGAACCCTGTCCGGGACGAACTGCCCGCCCGGCTCGGTGGTGCGCTTCAGCGTCAACGGACTGCCCGCCGGCACGTCCACCGCAGCCGCGGACGGCACCTTCACCGGTGACGTACAGCTGCAGGAGAGCCTGGCCGGCCGGTTCCCCGTGGTGGTGACCTGCGGCGACCGGACCCAGACCACGACGGTCGACCTGGCCATCTCGACCTCCGCTGCGGTGAGCGCGGCCTTCGGCGCCGCTGCGGGTGTCGTGCTGCTGTTCTTCATCCTGCTGGGCACCCTGCTGTACGGGAGGTTCAGCGAGGTCGGCAGGAACACGCCCCGACCGGACAGCGAAGCCTGACGTCAGGCCGGCGTCGGCGTCGAGTTTCCCTGCGTGAGCGGTGCCGACTCAGGTGGTGTCGGGGTCCCAGGGCGGCGTCTCACCGGGGATGAGGACCTTGCGCATCGAGACGGGCGCGACGGACGGCTCTTCCTCGTCCTCGAAAAGGTGCTTGCGGACGAACTCCTTGGGGTCCAGCGACCGCAGGTCCAGGTCAGCCATCTCGGGACCCAGCTCGGCCTTGAGGTCCGCGCTCATCGACTTCATGTAGACCCGGATCTTGCGGAGCGTACGGCCGGCGTCCTGGGCGATCCCGGGCAGCCGGTCGGGACCGAACACGAACAGTGCCAGCAGCAGCAGGACCGCTGCCTCGGGCCACCCCAAGCCCCCGAGCACGCCTCAGCCCTTCTTGTCCTGCAGGACCAGCCGTGCCGTCCGTCCCGCACCGCCACGCAGGTAGGTCACGGTGATGGTGTCACCCACCTTGAACGTCCGCAGGATCACGATGAGCTGGTCGACGCTGTCGACCGCCTTGCCGTCGAGCTTGGTGATGACGTCGTTGGCCTTGAGACCCGCCTTCTGCGCCGAGCCGCCGGGCAGCACCGTGGACAGCTTCGCACCACGCGGGCCGTTGCCGTCTGCCCCCACCGTGGCCGCGGACACGCCGATGGCCGGGTGGGTCGCCTTGCCGGTACGGATGAGCTGCTCGGCGATCGAGCGGGCCTCGTCGACCGGGATGGCGAAGCCCACCCCGATGCTGCCGCTCTGGGTGTCCGTGCCGCTGCTGCCGAGGGTGGCGATCGCGGAGTTGATGCCGATGACCCGCCCGGCGCCGTCCACGAGCGCGCCGCCGGAGTTGCCCGGGTTGATCGCGGCATCGGTCTGGATCGCGTTGAACAGCGGCGTGGCCTCGCCCGTACCGCTCTCGGACGGGACCCGGACGGTGCGGTTGAGGGCGCTGATGATGCCGGCGGTGACGGTGCCGGCCAGGCCCAGGGGGGAGCCGATCGCGATCACCGGGTCCCCGACGACCAGGCCGCTGGACGTGCCGAGGTCGGCCGGCACCAGGTTGCGGACCCCGGCGACCTTGATGACGGCGAGGTCGGTCTCGGGGTCGCGACCGACGATGGTGGCGCTCCGGTCGACCAGCCCGCCGCCGTTGAACGAGACCGTGATGGTGCCGCCGGCCCCGTCCGCGACCACGTGGTTGTTGGTGAGGACATACCCGTCCGCGCGCAGCACGACGCCGGAGCCGGTGCCGCCGCTGGTGCCGGTCTCGACCGAGATGTTCACGACGCTCTTGAGCACCCGGGCGGCGATGCCCGCGACCGAGTTGGCGGGCCGCTGGACCGGGGCGGTGGCCACGACCGGCGCGCCCAGGCTGACCGAGGGGTCGCGTGTCACGACGGCGGCCGGGGTCGCGCCGTGGGTGCCGCGCGACCCGACGTAGCCGCCGGCGCTGCCGGCGACCAGCGCGGTAGCCAGGACCGCAGCGGCGAGCGTCCGGCGCCCGAAGCCGTCGGCGACCGGCTGGTCCTCCCCGATGCCGGCGGTCGGGTATCCCCAGGCGACCGCGCCGGTGGGCAGCGGCTGCTCAGAGGTCGACCACCAGGGGTCGGGCTGGTCGGGCACGGGAAGGCCTTCCGAAAGGGGTGACGACCATTGTCCCCCAGACCGGAGGGGCGCGCTCAGTCGAAGGGGTTCAACCACGCACCGACGCGGGACATACCCCGCCAGGTGCGGGTCAGCATGCCCTCGTCGGCCCGGGCCGCCGGACCGTGCGGCAGCACCAGGACCGCGTCGTCCACAGCCGACTCGGAGGCATCCGACACGAGCGTCCAGGTGCTGCCGCCGCCGGCCCACACGATCCGCTCGGTGACGCCCGACGACACCCACACGGTGCCACCACCCATCGGTCGCTCGTCACCGGTCGTCACCGCCGGCAGCTCGCCCTTCTGGACGAACAGCGACAGGGTCGACAAGCCGTCGCTGTAGGACAGCTGCAGGACCTCGCCGGCGTCGCTGTCGTGCAACCGCGCCTCGAACAGGTCCATCCCGGCGGGCAGCGACTGCGGCACCGCCCAGCCGGTCGCCTCCAGCTCCTCGAGTGCCTGGTCCGACAGGTGCTTCCCGGTGGGCCGGACCTGCTGGGCGACCACCGCGGCGGGGGTCCCGGCATCGAGCTGCAGCGACATGAAGGCGCTGCTCCGCACGATCGAGCCGCTCTCGTCGAGCACGTCACGGCGCACCACCAGCCCGGTGGCGTCATCCACCCAGAACCGGCCGGCAACGCTGCCTGAACCGGCCCGCAGCGCCTCGACCAGGGTGGCGCTCCGGCCGGAGCACTGCTGCGTGCCGACCACCCGCAGGGCGAAGTTCCGTGCGAGCAGCACCAGCAGCTTGCGGTCCAGGACGTCCGCGGCGGCGACCGTCTGGTCCTGGGCGTACAGGACGTGCACCTCGCTGCCGGTGCCGGGAACGTGCCGGATCTGCAGGACGGTGAACCGCGGCTCGCCGGCGCGCGTGCTGACAACGTGCTGCGTGCCGCTCCAGCTGCGGGTGCGGGCGATCCGCGCCGCCGACTCGAGCAGCCCGACCGCGCGGGCGGACTGGGCCGAGACCGGCAGCGACGCGCCCTCCGGGCCGGGCGCGACGAGCGCCGAGACCGGTGCTCCGCTGAACAGTGCGCCGAGGCCGGCGAGGACCAGCAGCAGGCGCAGGCGCTTCAGGGACACGGCATCATCGGGACGGCCCAGCCGTGCTGGCCACCGACACGACATCGAGCTCCACGAAGGGCACCTCGCCGGAGGTCGCACCGTGATCCCGCACGAAACCTGCGTTGGTCGGGTCGACCGGCGCCACCGGTCCCTTCGGGGGCGGTCCGGCCAGGCTCAGCGCCCCGCCAAGGCCGAGGGCGACGAGCGCACCGCTCATGGCGGCACGCCGGACGCGGCTGTGCGGCCGCCTACGACGGACGTGGGCGACGCCCTGGGGAGCCGCGGGGTCGGCCGCTGCCGCCATCAGCCGGGCGTTCAGGTCCATCGGTACGGCGGGCGCCGCCGAGCGGAGAGCCGTCTTGAGGAGTCGCAGCGCCTCGACCTCCTCGCGGCATGCGGTGCAGTGCGTCAGGTGCGCCAGCACCTCGTCCCGCCGGGCGTGGTCGAGCTCGCCGTCGATGAAGGCGGTGACCGCGAGGCCGAGGTGGTTGCTCATACCAGCGTGACCTCGGGGGCGCGGTGGGCCAGCGCGGCGCGGAGCTGCGAACGGCCGCGGTGAATGCGGCTGCGGACCGTGCCGATCTTGACGCCGAGGGTGTCGGCGATCTCCTCGTACGACAGGCCCTCGAGGTCGCAGAGGACGACGGCGGCGCGGAAGTCCGGCGGCAGCGCGTCGAGCGCGGCCTGGACGTCGCCGTCGAAGTGGGTGTCGTCGTACACCTGCTGCGGGCTGGCCTCGCGACCGGGGATGCGCTCAGCGTCGTCGGGCAGCGCGTCGAACCGGATCCGAGCCTTGCGGCGGACCATGTCGAGGAACAGGTTGGTCGTGATCCGGTGCAGCCAGCCCTCGAACGTGCCGGGGGTGTAGCTCGACAACGAGCGGAACACCCGCACAAAGACCTCTTGCGTCAGGTCTTCCGCATCGTGCCGGTTGCCCGTGAGGCGGTAGGCCAGCCGGTAGACCCGGGCAGAGTGGTCGCGCACGACGTCGTCCCACGTCGGGGGTGTCCAGACCTGCTCCTGTGCGTTCATGAACGAAACAATGCCTCCACAACCTGGGAACTGCCTGTCAGAGACTTTCAACGCCGCTGTCGGTCCCGGCGTTCCCGCCGCAGTAGGTTCCGGTCATGGACACGTTGAGCTCGTGGTTGAACTCCTGGCTCCCCGAGGACCCAGCCCTGCTGGCTGCCCGGGGACGAGCAGCCGAGGTGGGTGTCCCCTGCGTGGACGCCGTGACGGGCTCCACGCTGCGGCTGCTCGCCGCCACGGCGGGCGCCAAGTCGGTGGTGGAGCTCGGTACGGGCGCTGGCGTCTCGGGTCTGTGGCTGCTGCGCGGCATGCGGACCGACGGCGTGCTGACCACCGTCGACCCCGAGACCGAGCACCAGCGGCTGGCCAAGCAGTCCCTCCTGGAGGCCGGGTACGGCTCCGGCCGGGTCCGGCTCATCGCCGGACAGGCGCTCGAGGTGCTGCCGCGGCTGTCCGACAGGGCGTACGACCTGGTGTTCTGCGACGCGCTCCGCACCGAGAACGGCGACTACCTGACCGCGGCCATGCGGTTGCTGCGGCCGGGCGGGCTGGTGGTGTTCGCGGGGGCGCTCGGCGAGGGCCGGATCGCCGACCCGTCGGCGCGTGACACCGAGACGGTCGCGCTGCGCGAGCTCGCGGCCCGGGTTCGCGAGGAGGAGCGGCTCACCCCCGCCCTGCTGCCGCTCGGACCGGGGCTGCTGGCGGCGGTGCTGTCGGCTTAGGCTGCGCCGCGTTCCGGCGCGGTGTGCCACCCGGCTGCCTGGACGCGCGCGCTCAGCTCGGCACACCCACCGGCACGGAGACCTGGATGCGCGGCCCCACCGCGGACGCCAGCACCCCGGAGTTGGGCAGCAGCACCACGCCGTGGTCGGTGTCGAGCTTCACGTACGTCAGCCCGATCGACAGCACCCGTCCGGAGTAGGGGCCGCCCATGGCGCCGCTGCGGACCGTGATCTCCTGCCCGACCTGGAACGGCCGGTTCAGCAGCAGCACCAGGCCCGCCACCACGTTGGACAGCGACTGCTGGGCCGCGATCCCCAGCACCACCCCGGTGACGGCTCCGGACACCAGCAGGCGCTGTACGGGGACCTGCAGGAGCACCAGGAGCGCCAGGATGATGGTGGTGTAACCGGCCAGGGTGAGCAGCAGCGCCACGACCGAGGCGTGCGCGTCACCGAAGCGGGCCCTGCTGACGGCGGCCACCTCGTTGGCTCCGCTGCGCACCGAGCTCACCGCCAGCGCCACGAAGGTGACGCTGCCGACCAGGGTGATGACGCTGTCGGGCAGCGACGACCAGGTCAGGTCGCCGTAGATGCGCACGACCAGCGCCGCGACGAGCGCCAGCAGCCCGAAGGTCATGGCGCGCTTGAGGTCAGGGCGGAGCCGGGTGTCGGACAGGGGGCTCAGAAGCGTACGGATGGGGACCTCCGGGGGGATGAGAGTGCACCGCCGCGGGACCCAGCCACGCGACGACGCGTGCCCTTCCTACGCTAGCCGCGATCGGCCGCTCTGCCGGGTGAGCCTGCTCACGCCGTCTTGCGGGACCGCTTCACAGGTGTGGCGGCGAGCTGCTCGAGCCAGGTCACCAGCAGGCGGACGCCGTACCCGGTGCCGCCCTTGGTGAGCTCCTCGTCGTCCCCGCCGGCCCAGGCCGGGCCGGCGATGTCGAGGAGCTCACCAAGGGCGGCACCGGGTACGGCGTCCGCCTGCTGGTGACCTGGCTCGAGCAGCTCGC
>JBKJVH010000189.1:0-7728 GCA_046590985.1 Mycobacteriales bacterium | reverse complement strand
AGACCTCGACCGCGCCGAGCTTGCAGTGGTTCTGCTGGGCCAGGTCCTCGAGGCGACCGGGGCAGGCGATGAGGATGTCGACGCCGTCGTGCGCCGCTACCTCGACAACCCCATCACCCACTCGGTCGACGAGGTCGACGCTCCGCCGCCGATGCTCGAGCACCACGCCTTCACCGTCGACCCCGCCCACAAGGCGGCGGTGGTGCGAGAGCTGGCGTCGGGGGTGGAGCGCAGCCTGCTGTTCACCCGCACCAAGCACGCGGCCAAGAAGCTGGCCAAGGACCTGACGGCGCGGGGCATCCCCGCCCTCGACCTGCACGGGAACCTGTCCCAGTCGCAGCGTGACCGCAATCTGGCCTCGTTCGCCGACGGCTCCACCCGGGTGCTGGTGGCCACGGACATCGCGGCCCGGGGCATCCACGTCGACGACATCGCCCTGGTGGTGCACGTCGACCCCCCGACCGAGCACAAGGCCTACCTGCACCGCTCCGGCCGGACCGCCCGCGCCGGCGCCGGTGGCGTGGTCGTGACCCTCGCGCTCCCGGAGCAGGCTCGCGACGTGAAGCTGCTCGCCAAGCAGGCCGGCATCAACCCCGAGACCCGCCCCGTACGCCCCGGGCACCCGCTCATCACCGAGCTGGTCGGCCCGGCCGCTCCGCACGTCGAACCGGGTCCGGTGGAACCGCCGCAGCAGCAACGGCCGCCGCGGGCCGCCGGAGCGCGGCCGCCACGGCAGCGGGGTGCCGGTGGTGGCGGTGGAGGAGCTCGTGGTGGTGGCGGGGGCCAGCGGCAGAGCCAGGGCCAGCCGAAGGCCCAAGGCGGCCAGCCCCGCGCTCAGCAGCCGAGGGCGCCCAAGACCCACGAAGCCTCGACGCCGGAGGCCCGCGAGGCCACCCGGTCCGCGGCCGCTCAGCCGGCGTCCGCCCCGGCTGCCCGCAAGGGTCCCCGTCGCGCTGGCGCAGCTGCCGGTCCGGCCCGCACGCGCGCAGAGCTCGCCGCCCGGGCCGGCCAGCCCCCGGCGCCCCGGAGATCCCGCTGACGCTGAACCCTGTCCCTGGTGGCCCGGACGCGGTCCTCGACGCCTTTACGGCGTGGAGCCCGGTCGCGCTCTACCCCGCGCAGGAGGAGGCGCTGCTGGAGCTGCTGGCCGGCAACCACGTGGTCCTCGCGACCCCGACCGGGAGCGGCAAGTCCCTGGTTGCCGTCGGGGCGCACCTGGCGGCGCTGTCGGACGGTCGGCAGTCGGTCTACACCGCGCCGATCAAGGCGCTCGTCAGTGAGAAGTTCTTCGCCCTCTGTGACGTCTTCGGGGCCGACAACGTCGGGATGGCCACCGGTGACGCGAGCGTCAACGCCGGCGCCCCGATCCTGTGCTGCACCGCGGAAGTGCTCGCGAACCGGGCGCTGCGGCACGGCCGGGACACCGGCATCGGGCTGGTCGTCATGGACGAGTTCCACTTCTACGCCGACCCCGAACGGGGCTGGGCCTGGCAGGTGCCGCTGCTGGAGATGACGACCACCCAGTTCCTGCTGATGTCGGCGACCCTGGGTGACACCTCCGAGCTGCGTCAGGATCTCGCCGACAGGACGGACCGGGAGGTCGCCGAGGTCGCGGGCGCCGAGCGGCCTGTCCCGCTCACGTTCGAGTGGTCGCTCGACCCGCTGCACGAGAAGCTCGGCGAGCTGCTCCAGACCCACCAGGCGCCGGTCTACGTCGTGCACTCCACCCAGGAGTCGGCGGTCGAGCGGGCGCAGGCGCTGATGAGCATCAACGTCTGCACGCGCGAGGAGAAGGACCAGATCGCCTTGCTCATCGGCGGTTTCCGGTTCACCACCAAGTTCGGCCAGACCCTGAGCCGGCTGGTACGGCACGGCATCGGGGTGCACCACGCGGGGATGCTCCCGAAGTACCGCCGGCTGGTGGAGCAACTCGCGCAGGCCGGCTACCTGAAGGTCGTGTGCGGCACGGACACCCTCGGCGTCGGCATTAACGTGCCGATCCGGACGGTGATGTTCACGTCGCTGAGCAAGTACGACGGCACCCGCGTCCGGCACCTGCGGGCCCGAGAGTTCCACCAGATCGCCGGCCGGGCCGGCCGCGCGGGCTTCGACACGGCGGGGCTGGTGGTCGTACAAGCCCCGGACCACGTCATCGAGAACACCCGGGTGCTCGCGAAGTTCGGCGACGACGAGAAGAAGAAGCGCTCCTACAAGCGGAAGTCGCCGCCCGAGGGGTTCGTCTCCTGGGACGACAAGACCTTCACGCGGCTGGTGAACGCGACGCCGGAGACGCTCACCAGCCACCTCAAGGTGACGGCCGCGATGCTCCTCAACGTGGCGGGCCGCGACCCTGACCTGTTCGGGAACATGAAGAAGCTGCTGTGGGACAACCACGAGCCGCGCAAGCGCCAGCTTTCCCTTGCCAGACAGGCGATCCGGCTGTTCCGCGCGCTCGAGGCGGGTGGCGTCCTCGAGCGCGTCGAGGGCGGGGTCCGGCTCACCGTCGACCTGCAGCCGGACTTCGCGCTCGACCAGCCGCTGGCGCTGTTCGCCCTGGCCGCGTTCGAGCTGCTCGACCGGGACGCGCCGACGTACGCCCTCGACGTGCTGAGCGTCGTGGAGGCCACCCTCGACGACCCGCGGCAGGTGCTGAGCGCCCAGCGGAAGAAGGCCCGCGGCGAGGCGATCCAGCGGATGAAGTCCGACGGCATCGAGTACGACGAGCGCATGGAGCTGCTCGAGGACATCACCTACCCGCGGCCCCTCGAGGAGCTCCTCAACGCGGCCTACGCGATCTACCAGCAGACCAACCCGTGGATCCTGGACCACGAGCTGCGCCCCAAGTCGGTCGCGCGCGACATGTACGAGAACGCGATGACCTACAACGAGTACGTCGGCCTGTACGGCCTTGGGCGCTCCGAGGGGCTGGTGCTCCGGGCGCTCGCGGATGCGTACAAGGCCTTGAAGCGCAGCGTGCCCGACCACGTCCGGACTGCGGAGGTCGAGGACCTGACGCAGTGGCTCGGCGAGGTGGTGCGGCAGGTCGACAGCAGCCTGCTGGACGAGTGGGCCGAGCTCACCAGCGGGGGAGACCTGGCGCCGGAGCCGGTGCCCGTCGTGAGCCGCAACACCCGCGCGTTCCGGGTGCTGGTGCGCAACGCGATGTGGCGGCGGGTGCACGCGTTGTCCTTCCAGCGGGGCGATCTGCTGAAGGCGCTCGACCCCGAGGTCGACTGGGAGGCGGCGATGGACGGCTACTTCGCCGACCACGACCGTATCGAGACCGGCCAGCAGGCGCGTGGCCCGGAGCTGTTCCGGTTCGAGGGCACGACGGTCACGCAGGTGATCCACGACCCGGACGGCGACCACGACTGGGGGCTGACCGGGGTGGTCGACACCGAGGCCTCCGACGAGCAGGGCGAGGCTGTGGTGCGCGTCACCTCCTTCGCGCCGCTCGGACCTGCTTGGCTGTCCGGGTGACCGACACCCCGCTGTTCGACGCGACCCTCAGCGACCACCTGCTCCGGACCCGCCGCGAGGCCGAGGCCCGGATCGCCGAGGTTGAGCGGGAGGCCGCGGCCCGGGTCGCGGCGGCCGAGCTGCGGGCGTCTCAGGCAGAGCATCGGCAGGCGGTCTGGGCAGAGCCCGAGGAAGCGCCCGTCGAACGGGACGCGCCGCCGGTGCCGTCCATGGAGGAGCTGATGCGCCCCATGCCGGGCATCAACCGGTTCCTCGACTCACTGCTCGGGGTTCAGCACCCCTGAGCCTTCGCTGCGCGAGGATGAGGGCATGACCGCACCGCGCCAGGCCTTCCGGGAGCAGGTGCACGAGCAGGCGCTCGAGGTCGCGCACGCGATGGCCGTCGAGCGGGGCTGGGACGCCGTCCGCTTCGGAGATGTCGCGGTGGCGGTGGGGGTGAGTCGGCCGACGCTCTATGCCGCCTTTGGCAACAAGGAGGGCCTGGCCGAGGCGTTGGTGCTTCGCGAGACCCAGCGGTTCCTGACCGGGATCGCTGAGGTCATGGACGCGCACGTTGCGGCCCCGGTCCAGGCGGTGACGGCGGCTGTCGCGTACACGTTGGAGGAAGCTGAGCGGAGCCCGCTGCTGCACGCCATCCTGACGGCGACCCGGGGCGGCAGCGAGAGCCTGCTGCCGCTGCTCACGACCCGCTCCTCACCGGTGCTCGGGGCTGCCACCTCGGTGCTGCGCGCCTGGTTCGCCGAGCACGTCCCGACCCTCCGCGACGAGGTGGTGGCCGAAGGCGTGGACGCCCTCGTACGCCTCGTCGTCAGTCACCTCGTGCTGCCGGCGGAGGACCCGGCGGCGACGCCAGATCGGTTGGCCCGCTTGGCGATCGGCTACCTCGAGCTCAGCTGACGACCATCATCCGGAAGCTGGCCTTGGTCTCGCCGCAGTCCGGGCAGGACCAGTCGTCGGGGATGTCGTCCCACCGGGTGCCCGGCGCGATGCCGTCGTCCGGCCAGCCCTGCGCCTCGTCGTACTCATAGCCGCACTGCTCGCAGCGCCAGAGCCTCACGCGCTGACCTTGGTGGCGTACCGGGCGAGGTACTCGGCGCGCTTGGGCGGGTGGAGGTTCGCCAGGGTCAGGTCACCGTCGTAGTGGGCGACCACCTTCGGGTCCATGACGTGCCGCCACAGCGGCGTGCAGTAGGCCAGCACGATCATCGTCGCGTACCCGCTGGGGAGCTGCGGGGCCTCGTCCATGTGCCGCAGCGACTGGAAGCGCCGGCTCGGGTTGGCGTGGTGGTCGCTGTGCCGTTGCAGGTGGTAGAGCAGCACGTTCGACGCGGTGTTGTTGGAGTTCCAGCTGTGCCGTGGCGCGGTGCGCTCATACCGCTCGCCGACCTTCTGCCGGAGCAGCCCGTAGTGCTCGAGGTAGTTCACGACCTCGAGCAGGCTGAAGCCGAAGATCGCCTGGATCACCAGGTAGGGCAGGACTTCCAGCCCGAAGGCGGCGATCAGCGCAGCCCACAGGACGATGGTCATCGCCCAGGCGTTGAGCAGGTCGTTGCGCGGGTTCCAGAACGAGCGGTCGCTCTTGGCCCAGGCCTTGGTCTCCAGCTCCCAGGCGGACGTCAGCGAGCCGCGGACGGTGCGCGGCCAGAACGCCCAGAAGCTCTCGCCGAGGCGGGAGGACGCCGGGTCCTCGGGGGTCGCCACGCGGACGTGGTGGCCGCGGTTGTGCTCGAGGTAGAAGTGCCCGTAGCCGCTCTGGGCCAGCGCCACCTTGGACAGCCAGCGCTCGAGCTCGGCACGCTTGTGGCCGAGCTCGTGGGCGGTGTTGATGGCCACGCCGCTCACGACGCCGAGGGTGACGGCGAGCCCGACCTTGTCGAGGGTGCTGAGGTCACCGTGCGTCCACAGCCAGCAGGCGAGGCCGAGGGCGAGGTACTGCAAGGGGAGGTAGAGGTAGGTGCACCAGCGGTAGTAGCGGTCCTGCTCCAGCAGCGGGACCAGGTCCTCGGGCGGGTTGTCCTGGTCGGTACCGACGGCAGTGTCGAGGATCGGGATGATCACGAACACGAAGAACGGGCCCCACCACCAGAACAGCCCCAGGCCGGTGGTGGTCACCAGCCCCCAGGCCATGAAGGGCAGGGTGGGTACGAGCAGGCCGAGCAGCCACAGTGAGCGCTTGCTGTCCTGCCAGGTCGCTGTCGTCATCGTCACTCCTTCAGGGTGGTTGACACAAGATTGGCAGATGACAAGTACTTTGACAAGGATGCAAGAAATGTAAAGCAGATAAGGTCGTGCCGTGGGGGAGAAGAGACGCGGCGCGCAGGAGGCGATGGAGGCGGTCAAGGACGCGAACCAGCGGCCGACGGTCGTCAGCGCGGTCCGCCGGATGCGACGGATCCTGCCGGGCGACCCCGGGTTCGGGGATCCCTTGTCCGCCGCCGGTCGTGACCCGGCCGGCACGGTCGCGCGGGTGGCGGACCGGCTGTTCGACGAGCGGCCCAGCGCCACGCGCGAGCTCGGCCTGAGCGCCCTGCAGGTCTGGCAGGCGTTCGCCGAGCGCACCGGTCGGGGGAGTGGCGACGCCGAGCTGACGATCCTGTTCACCGACCTGGTCGGCTTCTCCAACTGGGCCCTGGAAGTCGGCGACGAGGTAGCCCTGGAGCTGCTGCGCGCCGTCGCGAAGGCCGTCGAGCCGCCGATCCTGGCCCACCGTGGTCGCGTCGTGAAGCGGCTCGGTGATGGCCTGATGGCCACCTTCCCCGCGCCCCAGCTGGCCTTCGACGCCGTGCAGGAGGCGCTGGCCCGGATCGCTGAGGTCCAGGTCGCCGGTCACCGGCCGCGGCTCAAGGCGGCGCTGCACACCGGCCGGCCCAAGGCCATGGGCGGCGACTACCTCGGCGTCGACGTGAACATTGCGGCCCGGCTGGTCGAGAAGGCCGGCCCCGACGAGGTGCTGGTCTCCGACACGGCCCTGGCCGGCCTGAATCCGGAGACGACCTCCGTACGCCGCAAGAAGTTCTTCGCCCTCACCCCGGTCAAGGGCATCCCGCCGGGCATGGTCGTGTACGTCGCGACGCGCAGCTAACCGCTCAGGACCGCCTCCAGGGCGCGGAGGGCGGGCAGCCACGCGTCCTCGAACTCCTGGTCGTCGCTGGCGCAGGAGTCCGGCTCCTCGACCGTCAGGCGCACGACCGTGCCGGCTGGGCTCTCGCGCAGCTCCCACGTCAGGTAGGTGCAGCCGCCGTCCTCGATGGTCCAGGACAGCTTGTCCGGCCGTTGGCTGAACAGGACGCGGCCGTGGAGCGTGATGCCGTGGCTACAGGTCAGCTCCAGCGCCCCGCCGGTGCTCCAGATGCCGCGGACGGTCAGGCCGTGCAGGAAGCGGGGGCTCAGCTCGCTCGAGGTCAGGGCATCCCAGATCTGCCCGGGCGTCCCCACCGACAGCAGGTGGAAGGTCCGCGAGGAGATCGGGTCGCTCACACCTGCATGGTGGGGCCGGGCTGTCGGTCGGGCTATGACCTGATCGGGTCATCGCGCTCCGCTCGCTCGAGAACGAGCAGTGCCTGCGCCTGGCGCTGGCGGCTTCGGGATCTCCGAGCTCAGCGCGGGGGCGTCAGTTGAACAGGCCCGCGAGCGCCATGATCTCGTCGGTGGTGCTGGTGGGCACGAGGTAGCCCTCCTGCTTCTCGATCTCCTCGAGGTGCGCGGCGATGTCCTCGGCGGCGACGGTCGCGCCCTTGCCGGCGAACCAGCCCTGGGCCAGCCCGGTGAAGACGCGCGCGTACCGGCCGCCGGCAGCGCTGTACGCGCCGTGGGTGGTGGTGCACGCCTCGGAGCTCAGGTAGCTCACCATCGGGGTGACCGACTCGGGGGTGAGGAGCTTGCCGAAGTCGCCGAGCAGCTCCTCGGTCATGCGCGTGAACGCGACCGGCATGATCACGTTGGACAGGATGCCGTTGCGGGCGCCCTCGACGGCGATCGTGTTGGACAGCCCGATCAGGCCGTTCTTGGCCGCGGCGTAGTTGGTCTGGCCGAAGTTGCCGAAGGTGGCGTTGGAGGCGGTGAACACGAAGCGCCCGTAGTTGTTCTCCTTCATGATCGCGAAGGCCGGCTGGCTGACGTAGAACGCCGCCTTGAGGTGCACGTCGAGAACAGCGTCGAGGGCGGCCCACTCGAGCTTGAGGAAGCTCTTGTCGCGCAGGATGCCGGCGTTGTTGACGACGATGTCGACCTTGCCGAACGCGTCGACGG
>JBKJVH010000081.1:0-9217 GCA_046590985.1 Mycobacteriales bacterium | reverse complement strand
TTGCAGGGAGCGCACGCTACAAGTCGGGGCCGTGCTCTCCCGGTCGGGCACTCCGCTAGGACTTCAGGCCCTCGACCTTGACGACGATGAACTCGTTGTCGTCGGCGAGGTTCGGGTTGCGTCCCTTGTTCGGGAAGTTGTTGTCACATCCGATGAGCAGCCGATTGCCGTCGATGGGGTGGAGCGCCTCGACGGATTCACAGGCAACACCGAACGGATCACCGAGGGCGACGTCGCCGGGGTGGATCGGCGGCAGCGAGATGAGGTCCGGGTCGGGGATGGCGGTGAGGTCCACGACCGTGCGCGCGGCGAGGTATCCGTCCGGACTGACCTCCCGCAGATCGACCAGGCTGACCCGACGGAACACCGCGTTGACGCCGAGACCGCCGTCACGCTCGATGAGGACGAGCCGATGTTCATCGACGGCTGCCATGTCGGCAAGCATGTACTTCGGCAGAGTGGTCCGGTACTGCCAGGTGCGACCGGTCAAGCTCTTGTCGGTGATGCTGAACTGGTAGACGCGGCGGCGGCTCTGGTCAGGGTCAGCGACGACGGCGCCCTCAAGGGCGGCGTAGAGGTACCTGCCGTCCGGGCTGATCGCCATGCTCTCGAAGCCGCGGCTGTTCGGATGTGTCGATGGCTGTCCGTTGAGCCAGGGGTTGTTCGGCGACCGCACACCAGGGATCTCGAACGGCCGGTCGAGCAGCACCCCGTCGGCGTTGAAGTGCAGGATCCAAGGACCGAACTCATCACCGACCCAGAGGTCGCCGTTGCGGTCGCGCTGCAGGGACTCCGGATCGATGTCGCCGCCGGTGAGCAACCGATCGGTGGTGGTGTCGTTCACGATCGGGAATCCGATCACCCCAGCCGGATCCCGGAACGACAGGTAGTCGCCGACCGCGACCGTGCCGGTCCCACCGGTGGCCGTCCTGAAGTCCGGACGGATGTAGTAGGCCCGGATCAGGAAGTCCTTCGAGGTCGCCTTTCCCCCGAAGCCATTGTCGGGCATCGCGAGATACTCCCCGGGACCTCTGCCGTCGATGAGGGACGAGAAGCCCTGAACCGGCTGCGAGGGCAGGGGGAAGGTGATTCCGTTGACCACGCCCGGGGTCAGCAGGGTCCCGCTGGCCGGGCCCGGCGCGTACGTTTCGACGGGCAGAACAGCCCGGCCCACCAGGGAAACGCGCGATGGGTTCTGCGCGCCCGTGGACGCCGCCAGACCTCCGCCCGCGGGGACCGTCGCCATGACGATGGCGGTCGTGGTCGCGATCATTACCGCCCGTGCTTGCGTTCGTTTCATGAGTGCCTCCTCTGCCACGTGTGTGGCGTCGTGGTGGATGGGAAAGTCAGGTGGTCCACTGCATCCGGGCGGCGCACCCCACGGGGGCCGGCACACCTCGGCGGTGGACCCTCACGAGCGCGGTCGTCTTCACCCCGAGCATGAGCAGGACGAGGGCGGTGCAGGCCACCGCCGACTGGGTCGTGAGCATCAGGACAACCAGACCGCCGCTGTTCAGTGCCTTTCCGACCGGGGACCAGTTCCAGCGGTACACGCTGCGGTCGACGAGTCCGAAGTAGTTCAGGGACAGCAGCGGCCAGTCCAGGACGACCAGCGACAGGTAGGCGTCCAGCACCATGAACTGGAACAGGAACAGAGCGATCGGCAGCAGCAGTTCGTGGTGCAGCTGTCCGTAGCTCAGGTAGTAGGTGGCGATGCACAGCCGGTCGCTCACGACGTCGAGCACGGCGCCGGCCCTCGTCTCCTGACCCATGGCGCGCGCGAGGATGCCGTCCGCTACATCTCCCACGCAGTGCACGGCGAGACCGACAAAGAGCCAGAACACCTGACCCGTGGCAATCGAGACGGTCGCCGCTGCGAGGCAGCCGGCGGTACGCAGCAACGTCAGCGCGTTGGCCGCCGTGAGTACGTTCTCGTACGTCTCGTGCACACACCCGTGGTGGCCGCAGGCGTCCCGGTGAACACCGGAGGGCTCCGCGTCGTCGACCAGGACGCGGGGCTGCTGCGAGGTGTCGATCATGGTCACTCCATCGGGTCGGGTTGTTCGCCCTCACGCTGGGCCACGACGGTGACGGGAAATAGCCGACTACCGGCCGGGTGCCGGCTGGTTTTCCGTCCTCCGGGCGGGGGCTGACCCCCTTGTCGCCGTCCGCGCAGGGCGAAAGGATCGGGGGCATGGCCAGCAGCCGCGGGTACGTGGTGCCGGTCGTGGCGTGTCTGTCCGTCGCTGGGAGCTTGGCGACGCTGGTCGCCGACCGGGACCGGGGACAGTTGCCCTCCGCGACGGTCAATGTCGCCGTCATCGGTGCGGCCGCTGCGGTCATGGCGGTGCTGCTTCGTCGTCGGATGCCGGCAAACCACCTGTGGCGCGTGCTGCTCGTCGTCGCGGTGAACGGGCCGCTGGCGCTGGTGCTGTATGCGAGCTGGGTGGGGGCCGATCACCCGAGCAGGCTGCTGGTGGGTGCCTTGTGGCTGCTGGATCCGCTCCTCGTGCTGCCGTGGGTGCTGTTCGTGGGACTGTTCCCCGACGGCCACCGACCGGTGCGTGCCTGGACGCGGCTGGTGGTCCTCGGCGCGTTGCTGTTGGTGGGAGCGTCGGTGGCCGCCTGGCTGACGGCACCTGTCGGGGCGGGGGTGCCGGTGCCGGGTCATCTTGCCGGGGTGACGTCCGGCGCGATGGATGGCAGCGTGCACGCCTGGCTCGAGGGGGTTGCCTCGGCGCTCGCCGGGCTGCCCCTTGCCGCCCTCGGCGGCCTCGCCTGGCGCTACCGGTTGTCCGGCCCGGTCGTCCGTCAGCAGATCCGGGTCGGCATCGTGGGTCTGACCACGAGCGTCGTGCTGGAGATCGCACTACGGATCGTGCCCGGCGCGCGGTCGGGCGGTTTGCAGGTCGTCCTGTCCGTGGTGGCTGTCGGGGTCGGGCAGCTTGCGGTCGGCGCCGCCCTGCTGCGCTGGCGGCTGTGGGTCGTCGACCAGGCCCTTCCGCGGGCCGTCGCACTGGGGGCCTGCTCGGCGGCGTTCACCGGCCTGATCGTGGCAGGGGCTCTGCTCGTCACCGGCCAGGTGGGTCGCCCCCAGCTCCGGGTCGCGGTGGTCTCGGCTGGGGTCGTCACCGTGTTCGTCCAGGGATACAGCCGCCGGCTGGAACCGTGGGTTCGCACGATGCTGTACGGCGAGCGACCCAGCGGTTTCGCTGTCCTGGTCGGGCTGGCGGACGGACTTGCGGCCGCGGACGACCAGGTCGCCGCCGGGCACATCGCTGACGCGACGCGTCGTGGTCTCGCCGTCCCGTGGGCCGCGATATGGACGTCTACTGCGCGGGAGCACGTCTACCGTCTCACCGCCAGCACCGGCAACCTCGAGGCCGGCGGCGTCATCACGCTGGATCCGGCGTCCCCGGAGGTATCCCTGCGGACGCGGCTGCTCGGTGAGCAGGAAACGCGTGCGCCCTGGCCGCAGGACACCGCAGCCTTCGCGCTGCTCGGACCTGAACTGCGCCCCTGGGGGCTGCTCGCTGTCGGCCAGCGCCGGGGAGACCCGCTCACCGGCGGCGACGTGGAGTTGTTGGCCGCCATCGCGCGGGAGAGCGAACTGGCGAGGACCAACCGACTCCTACGCGACGAGGTGGCAGCAAGCGTCGAAATCCTGCAAGCACGGGCGACCGCGCTGAAGGCGTCCCGGCAACGGCTGGTCGCGGCCCAAGATGAGGAACGACGCCGCATCGAACGTGACCTGCACGACGGTACCCAGCATGAGCTCATCACCTTGGCCGCTGGATTGCGGCAGCTGGCTCGCGGCGGCGCGGCCAGCCCAACCGACCTCGAGCAGCTCGCGGACCAGGCGGAGCAGGCCGTGTTCAGTCTCCAGGATCTGGCCCGAGGCATCTATCCCAGCGTCCTGACCGACCATGGTCTGGTCGCGGCCATCCGCTCCCTGGCCGGGCGCCTGCCGATGGATGTCTCGCTGCAGGCCACCCCCGACGTCAGCAATCATCGGCTTCCCCCTGAGGTGGAAGCCGCGCTCTACTTCGTGGCCTCCGAGTCGCTCGGGAACAGTCGCAAGCATGCCCGTCCCACGACCAGCACCGTCACACTGGCCGAGCGGGACGGTCAGGTGACCCTCGAGGTGTACGACGACGGCTGCGGGTTCGACACCGAGAGATCGCACCCCGGTAGCGGACTTCGGCACATGGAGGACAGGATGGCCGCTCTCGGTGGCAACCTCACGGTCCATTCACTGCCCGGCGCGGGCACCTGGGTCGTTGTTTCCCTCCCCCTGGCGTCCTCGGAGGGAACGCCTGCGGTCAACAGCCGGTCGCAGACTCCCTGAGGTAGACAAGAACGGCTTGCACCCTGCGGTTGACGTCCTCGCGCTCGGACAGTCCGAGCTTGAGAAACACCGAGGCGATCCGCTTCTCGACCGTCCCTGTCGCCAGGTGCGTCTCGGCGCCGATGCCGGCGTTGCTGTAACCCTCGGCCATCAGCCGCAGCACATCCAGCTCGCCCTCACTCAGCTCGCTCACGGGTGAGCCCGGCTTACCCGCCCGCCGCTGGAGCAGCATCGCGACGATGCGCGGGTCCAACACCGAACCGCCCGCCGCGACCTCGTGCACCGCCCGCACGAGCTGCTGCGTGTCGCTCACCCTGAGCTTGTGCAGGTAGGCGTAGCCAGCCACCCCGTCGGCAAACAACGACCACACGTACTGCTCGTCGTCATGCTGGGAGAGCACAACCACACCGCAGGCAGGCAGCATGGCACGGACTTCGTGCGCCAGGTCGATGCCTTCGGTGGACCCGGTTGGAGGCATCCGGATGTCGGTGAGCAGCACGTCAGGTCGCAGTTCCCGCGCCAGGCTCCTGGCCACATCGGCGTCTCCGGCGACCCCGACCACGTGGATGCCGGGCTGCTCGTCGAGCAGCCGCCGAAGACCCTCCCTGGTCACGAAGTGGTCCTCTGCGACAAGGACCCGAATGTCTTCAGCCATGCCGACATCATGGCGGGCTTCGGCGCGTCCGTCGCGCTCGTCCCACGCCTCATGCTCAGTGGGGTGGCACGGACGACCGGCATGGCCGCGACGCGGGCACAGTGAGATGCAGGCAGCCTGTCGGCGAAGTCGGACGGGACCTGGTCGGCTCCGGATCGACTGGACGTCCTACGACGGGGCCTGCTGGTCTGAACGGGTGCCCGCGTACTCCCAGTGCCACGCCTCTGGCTTGGAGCCGCTCGGCTCGGCCCAGGCGGGGTGGAACCAGCCGAACTGCGCGGCGTTGTCCAAGAGCCAGGTGTGGGTGGGGCTGTCGAACTGCTGGACCCCGTCGCACAGGTCCGTCGCGACGCCCCAGCCGTGCTTGCTGTTGCCCGGGGTCGCGGCCAGGTTCGGCTTGCTCCTCTTCAGCGCGACCTGCTCGTCGTAGCTGCGGTAGGAGTCGGTCACGCAGATCGGGCGGGCGAACTCCCTCGCGTACTCCCGGCTCAGCAGGTCGAACGCGGCCGCAGCGTCCTGCTGCAGGACGTGCCCGCTCGTGCCCCAGAGCGGGCAGAGCGCCTTCGGAGGCAGCTGGCCGTTGGGGTAGCCGCGGGTGTCGCCGCCCTTGCAGGTGCCCCGCGGGGGTGGACCGGCGCCGAGCTGGGCGCGCTGGCGGGCGATCACCTCGGCCTTGGCCAGGTTGCCCTCGCGCCGGCGCGCGACAGCGAGCACGCCCTGGGCGGCGACCAGGGCGGTGTTCTGCCGGGCGACCTTGGCCGCGGCGTCGGCGAGGACCTTGTTCGCCGCCTCCTTGGCGGTCCCCGCGGTCTGAGCGGCTCGGCGCTGGACGTCCTCGGCCGTCTTGGCTCGCTGGGCCGCGATCTGCTGGGCCGCCGCGGCGCTGGTCAGTCCGTCGATGGTGTGGCTCTGCTTGGTGCCCACGCGTTCCGCGAGGCCGATGCCGGCGAAGAACCCCGTGGTGGTCCGGGAGTTCAGGGCAGCCGACACGATCAGCATGCGCGGATCGGTCATCCCCGTCTTGTACAGCGACGCGACCAAGCCGTCGAAGTCCTGATGCGCTGCACCGGTACGGCGTACGGCCTGGGCAAGGCTCGCCGCCTCCACCCTTGCCTGCCGGACCGCGAGGTCGGCGGCGTGCTGGGCCTCCTGATAGGCCTGCAGGGTCGTGGCCGCGGTTGCGCCGGCCTTCGCCAGAGCGGCCCGCTGCCTGGCGAGCGCCTGCTCTCGAGCAGTGACGTCCTTGGTGATCTGCGCGGCCGTGCGTGGGTCGATCGTCGGGCTCGGCGTGACGGTGGGGCCCGGACTGGGAGAGGGGGTCACGGCGAAGGCCGCCGTCTGGGGGAGGGCAGTGACGACGAGCGCCAGCAGGGACGCACAGACAAGCCGTGACACCCCGCGCCCCCCGTCTGACTGCTCCGAACGGAGCAACCGTTCCAGCGGCGGACTCTACGGACCGGCGGAAGGAAGCGGAATACCCGTCCGTGCTCGACTTTAGGTCGACGGCCTGCGGCCAGGGGTTGATCTGTTCGACGGCTCGGCCTTGGCCGACCTGATGGACTCAGATGCTGATTCCTGACGTCAACGTGCTGGTGGGCGCGCTGCGCCCGGACAGCCCGTCCCATGACAGCTTGCGGCAGTGGCTGGCTGACGCGGTCGCCGGGGAAGAACCTGTCGGGTTGGTCGACGTCGCCGTGAGCGGATTCCTCCGCGTCGTCACCCATCCGCGGATCTTCGACCCGCCGACCGAGATGACACCGGCTGTCGCCGCCGTTGACGCCTTGCTGTCGGCAGGCCTGCCTCTGGGTGGCGAGCAGCGAACGTCACTGGTCGATTCTGAAGGGGCTGCTGGTGTCGGCCAAGGCGCGCGGCAACCTGGTCAGTGATGCCCATCTCGCCGCCGTCAGCATCGAGCACGGCGCGACCTTCGTCTCTGCCGATCGCGACGTCGCCCGGTTTCCCGGTCTGAGCTGGGTGGACCCACTGAGCTGACCTCAGAACGGTGGCGCGTCGTAGAGCGACGGCCGCGGGGTGAAGCCGGCTTCGTTGAGGTAGCGGCCGTCGCGGAGTCGGACGGTCTGGTGGCCTTCGTGCAGGTCGTGGTGCAGGGTGTCGCAGACCGGGATCGTCTCGTCGAGACAGGTCACGCCGTCGTCGGCGTACCGCCTGGCGTGGTGCGGCCGCAGCACCACCAGCGGGTCGGGCCGGTCGGGGCAGCAGCCGATGCCGGCGCAGCGGGCGCCGGTCTCGATCGCGAGGGCTCGTCGTTCGAGGCCGGTCAGGGTCCGCTGGGCGTGCACGGTCCGCAGGGCCTTGCCGCCCAGGCTCAGCACGTAGCTGGTGATCTTGGCGTCGCACCACCAGCGCCGGACCAGGCTGGTGGGCAGGAGCGCGCCGCTGTCGGCGTGGGCCGGCCGGGCGCCGGGCTTGCCGGTGACGGTGGCGTCGGTGATCGTGACGTTCACCTGCACCGGAGTCTTGCCGGCGGTGCCGGCCTGGCCGGTGTCCAGGTGCCGTTCCAGCAGCCGGTTCAGGGCGTCGTGCAACCGGCGGCGCTTGCTGCGCGGTCGGGCCTCGGGGTCGAGGCCGGCGAGCAGGTCCGCACCGTCGGTCCAGGCGCCACCGTGGGTGCGGGCATCGGCCCAGGCCTGGGTGTCGGTGGGGTTGCGGGGGTCGCGGGCGGCCTCGGCGCCGAGCGCGACAGACAGCCGTTCGCCGCACTCCAGGTCCAGATCCCCGCGCAGCTGCCAGCCGGTGCCGTCGTCCTTCAGGGTCAGGCTCAGCCCGGCCTGGTCGCGGCCCTGCTCGGCGGCCTTGTCCAGCAGCGTCGGGACCACCGCCAGGACGAGCTCCTCCAGGTTCGCCGTGAGGTGCCGGGTCGGGATCTCCTGGGCGAGCAGCGTGAACGCCGTCTCCAGCTGGCCGAGTTCGGTGCCGCCGGCCGTCAAGATCGCCGCGACCTGACGTTGCAGCCTCAGCAGCCGGGGGTCGTCGTCCTCCACCCCGAGCAGGTGCGCCGCGACCAGGTCCAGCACGTGCCCCACCACCGCGGTGATCACCTCCGCGGCGGGCTGACCGTCGATCCGGCCGTTCAGCATGTCGACGTACCGGCTGCAGCGCCGCAACGCGTGCACGACCTTCTTCGCGGAGGCGAGCGAGCACAGTCCGTCGGTCACGGACTGGGTCAGGACCGGGTAGCCCCGCAGCGCCTGACCGAGGCTGGCGTCGCTGGTGTCACCGTCGGGGCGCTGGTCCCGCAGCCAGGTCCGGGCCGACCGGTACCCCACCAGCTCGTGCAACCCGCGGGCCGCGACGTCCGCGATCCTGCGGACGCCATGGACCCGGAGCTGCTGCTCCAGGCCCAGCATCGCCTCACTGTCCGCCAGGGCCTGCGCCGCCGGCAACCCCGCCGGGTCGGTCGCACACAGCCGCCCGATCGCCGCCTGCACCGCCGCGACCGCCGGACTCACCGGCGGCAGCCCCAGCGGTTCCTTGCTCAGACCCGTCACACCCGGGATCGCCCAGCCAGGCTCCGCAGCCGGCTCGGGCTCCACCTCACAGTCACACCCGGACGGTCCCCGAACCGGGTGCTGCTCCAGCACCCACGCCGGGATCAGGTCCGGCACCTCACCCCAACCGCTGTCGTCCTCCACCGGCGGGGTCAACCAGTCCGAGGCCCTGAAGATCTCCATGTAACTCCCTTGCACGCATTCGAACGTGTATTCTTAGTCTAAGTGATCGGTCCGCCCGATGCAAGCGAATCAGGCAATAAGTGCAAGATCCATCGCACTGCTTGTCTAGCCGCCAGGTCCGACAGATTCCGTTGCTCCGGGCCACCAAGGCGCGAACCTCGAGCCCGTCGTCCATGCCGCGGTGCGCTACCTCGGCGCGTGGGACGGGAGCAGCAGCAGGCACGGCCGGCCGATTCCCATGACGTCGCCGCGACCTACCGCCTCACCAACGACCCTGCGGAGTCTCGACGGGTTCCCCGCGCTCCGCAGGAGTTCCTCGAGCTGATGCGGGAGCGACATGGCGTGTTCATGGCCACCCGGCCCGAGAAGCGCCCCGGCGAGTTCAAGGGGGACCCCAACTACGCCGGTGGCTACCGCTTCGTGGACTCGGACCTCGTCGAAGGCGCGCTGCTGCAGGGCTTCGCGATCCTGAACGAGCCCGTCGATGCGTTCGCTCGCGCTGTGGCGATGACGGTGCTCATC
>JBKJVH010000034.1:0-15418 GCA_046590985.1 Mycobacteriales bacterium | reverse complement strand
ATCCCGCCGTTCACCGCGGTCCTCACCGGGATCACCGACTCGATGGTCGCCGGGGCGCCCCGGCCCGCCGAGGCGCTGCCGTCGTTCCTGGAGTTCGCCCGCGGCGCCGTGCTGGTGGCGCACAACGCACCGTTCGACCTGGGCTTCCTCCGCGCCGGCTGCGAGGAGCTCGGCATCCCGTGGCCGCGCGCGGACTCCCTCGACACCGCGGTGCTGGCCCGCCGGGTGCTGACCCGCGACGAGGCCCCGAACTGCAAGCTCGCGACCCTGGCGCGGCTGTTCCGGGCCGGCACGACGCCGGACCACCGGGCGCTGCACGACGCCCGCGCCACCGTCGACGTGCTGCACGGCCTCATCGGCCGGCTCGGCAACCTCGGCGTGCACTCCCTCGAGGAGCTCCGCACCTTCTCCTCGCAGGTGACCCCGCAGCAGCGCCGCAAGCGGCACCTCGCGGACGCCCTCCCGCACGCCCACGGCGTCTACCTCTTCCGCGACGCCCAAGGCCGGGTCCTGTACGTCGGGAAGTCCCGCGACCTGCGCAGCCGGGTGCGGACCTACTTCACCGCCTCGGAGATGCGCACCCGGATGGCCGAGATGGTCGGGATCGCCGAACGGGTCGACCCGGTCGTGTGCGCCACCGAGCTCGAGGCCGAGGTCCGCGAGCTCCGGCTCATCGCCGAGCACCGGCCGCGGTACAACCGGCGCTCGAAGTTCCCCGAGAAGGCCTCCTGGGTGAAGCTCACGGTGGAGCCGTTCCCACGGCTGTCGCTGGTCCGCAAGGTCTCCGAGGACGGTGCGGTCTACCTCGGGCCGTTCTCCAGTGGCAAGACCGCGGACCTGGTCGTCGCCGCCGTGCACGAGGCGATCCCGCTGCGGCAGTGCACCAGGAAGCTGTCGACGCGGGTGGCTACCAGCGCCTGTGTGCTCGCCGAGATGAACCGGTGCGGCGCGCCCTGCCTGGTCGGTGAGGGCGAGTCGGTCGAGGCCTACGACGCGCACGCCCAGGCGTTCCGGACGCTCGTGGGCGCCGACCCGACCGCCGTCGTCGACCGGCTGCAGACCCGGATCACCGCGTTGGCCGACGACGAGCGGTTCGAGGACGCGGCCTTCCAACGGGACCGGCTCGCGGCGCTGCTCCGCTCGGTCGCCACGCTGCAGCGGATGACGACGCTCACCTCGGTGCCGGAGCTGGTCGCGGCCCGGCCGACTGCCGACCTGGGGTGGGAGATCTCCGTGATCCGGCGCGGCCGGCTCGTCGCCGCCGGCGTCCTGGCCCGCGGCGCCGTCCCCGGTCCCTTCGTCGACGCGCTGGTCGCGACCGCCGAGACCGTGCTCCCCGGGCCGGGGCCGCTGCCTGCCGCGACGGCCGAGGAGGTTCGCTGTGTCCTCCGCTGGCTCGAGGCCGACGGCGTCCGGCTCGTGCGCCTCGACGGGGAGCTCTCCTCCCCCGCCCTCGGCGCCGGCCGCCTCAGCTCCTGGCTCGGCGAGCTCAGCTCCGCGCGGGACAGCGTCCGGCCGTTCGAGGACAAGCGCGCGCTGCGCCCGATCGCCCGGCCGGCCCGCGCGTCGGCCTGATCCTGCGCGCATCGCCTAAGGTCGGAGGCACCTGACCTGGAGGTACCACGTGCCCGTCGATCCGCAGATCGCCGCCATCCTGCCGATGCTCGCCGCCGCTCCGCCGCTGCGCCAAGGGGGCATCGACGCCGCCCGGGCCGGGATGCGCCTGCTGCTCGTCGACCTGCGCGACCCCGCCTCGCTGGCGCCGGTGCGGAGCACCGAGGACGTCACCTACCCGACGCCCGAGGGCGACCGGCTGGCCCGGGTCTACCGGCCGGCCGTGGACGGTCCCGTACCGACGGTGCTGTTCGTGCACGGTGGCGGCTACGTGATGGGGGACATCGACACGCACGAGGACCAGGCGCGGCTGATCTGCGCCGAGGTCGGAGCGGTCGTGTTCAGCATCGACTACCGGCTGGCGCCTGAGCACCCGTTCCCGGCGGGCCACCTCGACGCGGTCGCGGCGTACCAGCACGTGGTGGCGACGGTCGACGCGCTCGGCGGGGATGCGACCCGGATCGCGGTGGCGGGGGACAGCGCCGGCGGCAACCTGAGCGCCGGGGTGGCGATCGCCGCCCGCGACCTGGGCCTGCCGCTCGCGGCCCAGCTGCTGATCTACCCGAGCACCGACTTCAGCGAGTACGAGCACGGCAGTCGCGTCGAGCACGCCGAGGGGCTGCTGCTCAACCTGGACGACATGGTGTGGTTCCGCGAGGCCTACCTGCCTGACGCGACCGACCACCGGGCGTCCGTCCTGGCGCACCCTGACCTGACCGGACTGGCCCCCGCGATCGTGGCGACCGGCGAGTACGACCCGCTGCGGGACGAGGGTGAGGCGTACGCCGCCGCTCTGGAGAAGGCCGGCGTCACGGTCATCGCCCGGCGCTTCGACGGGATGATCCACGGCTTCTTCGGGATGGGCCAGATCTCCGACGCCGCGAACAAGGCCGTGCTCCGGCTGTGCGCCGACCTCAAGGAGCTGCTCGGGTGATCACCGCGATCGTCAACATCCACGCGGCCGTCGACCGCATCCCGGAGGTCGGGCAGGCGATCGCCGAGCTCGACGGGGTCAGCGAGGTCTACTCGGTCGCCGGCGACGTCGACCTGGTGGCGATGGTCCGGGTCCGCAGCCACGAAGACCTCGCCGAGGTGATCGCCGGCCGGCTGAACAAGGTCGACGGTGTCCGGTCGACCCAGACCCTGATCGCGTTCCAGGCCTACTCGCGACACGACCTCGACGCCACCTTCAGCCTGGGCCTCGAGCCGTAGCCCTGCTCCGGCAGCCAGGGCTTGTCAGCGCAGGCCCTGCGACACGGTGACCCACCGGTCCAGCGCCGCCGCCGCGGCCCCGCTGTCGAGCGCGTCCAGCGCCCGGGACAGCCCCGCGCCGAGCCGGGCCTCCACCGACCCGGTCGAGGCGTCATAGGCCGCGATCGCGGCCGCCGCGTTCAAGGCGACGGCGTCGCGTACGGGCCCGGCCGCGCCGGCGAGCACGGCGCGGGCGACCGCCGCGTTGGCCGCCGCGTCCCCGCCGCGGAGGTCGGCAAGCGACGCGCGCGCCAGCCCCAGCGACCCCGGGTCGAACGTGGACGCGACCACCGACCCGCCGGCGACCGTCCAGACCGTCGACGGCCCCGTCGTGGTGAGCTCGTCGAGCCCGTCCTCGCCGCGGAACACCAGGGCGTCCGCACCACGGGCGGCGAGCACCCCGGCCATCACCGGCGCCAGTCGGGCGTCGGAGACCCCGAGCGCTTGCGCGGCCGGCCGGGTCGGGTTGGTCAACGGGCCCAGGATGTTGAAGACGGTGCCGACCCCGAGCTCCCGCCGGGCGACCGCCGCGTGCCGCATCCCCGGGTGGAACACCGGCGCGAAGCAGAACGCGATGCCCGCCGCGGCCAGGCAGGGCGCGACCGCGGCCGGGGGGAGGTCGACCACCACGCCGAGCTCCTCGAGCAGGTCGGCGGACCCGCAGGCCGACGACGCGGCCCGGCCGCCGTGCTTGGCCACCGGGATGCCGGCGCCGGCCACCACCATCGCGGCCATCGTGGAGATGTTGACGGTGTTGGAGCGGTCGCCGCCGGTGCCGCAGGTGTCCACGACCCGGCCGGGCACCACGACCGGGGAGGCGAACGCCAGCATCACCTCGACGAAGCCGGATACCTCCTCCAGCGTCTCGCCCTTGGCGCGTAGCCCGATGACGAAACCGGCGGTCTGCGCGGGGGTGGCATCGCCCCGCATGATCTCGCCCATCGCCCAGGCGGTGTCGGCCGAGGTCAGGTCGCTGCCCGAGAGCAGCGCAGCGAGCAGGCCCGCCCAGGTCTGGCTCACCGCAGCTAGACGCCGGCAGCGCGACGGACCGGCAGCGCCGCCTCGCGCCGGCGCAGCAGCTCCGCCACGGCCGGGGCGAGCGTCAGCGCGTCCACCGGCAGCGGCGCGACGGCGTCGGCCAGCGACCACTTCGCCAGCCAGCTGTCACCCTCGCGCGCGACCAGCACCAGCGTCGGCGGGCAGTCCGCGATCTCGTCCTTGAGCTGCTTGGCCAGCCCCAGCCCACCGGTGGGGCGGGCCTCGCCGTCGAGCACGATCACGTCGATGCCCCCGGCGTCGATGACCTTGAGCAGCTGCTTGCCGGCGGTGCACTCGACGTACTCGACCCGGCCGAGGTCCGCGGCGGGGCGGCGACCGACGGCGAGCATCACCGCGTCCCGGGTCTTCGCGTCATCGCTGTAGACCAGGACCGTGTGCGTGCGGGCTGGGACGGCGGGGACGGCAGCGGCGCTCATGGCGCGCACTCTACTTCGGCCGGGTGGTCGGACCCTGCCAGGGGAGGAGCCCCTGGCGTCAAGGGAGGTTGACCTGGACGCGAGCGGCTTCAGCGTCCAGTCTGTCGAGCCGACGATCCTCCCGGGCGGCCTCGCGCTCGCTGGCCTTCATCCACTGGACGGCCGCCACGAAGATGAACAGCAGCCCGACGATGTCGCCGGACGACCAGATCAGGCCGCCACCCACCTGCTGCTGGAACACCGCGCGGGCCCGGCCGATCAGCGGCAGGTAGTGCTGCGCGGCGAGCAGCCCCTTGCCGTCGTCGCCGACGCTCATGATCGCCACCCCCAGGAACGCGTGGAAGGGCATGGTGGCGAACAGCTGGAGCATCCGGAACGGGTGACTGACGCGACCGGGGACGGGGTCGACGCCGATGATCGGCCAGAAGAACAGTGACCCGACGGCCACGAAGTGCAGGTGCAGCAGCTCGTGCAGCGCCGGGGACTCCAGCGTGGCGGGGTACCAGCCGGAGAAGTACAGCGCGAACGGCGACCCGATGAACAGCAGCCACGGGATCGCCGGGAAGGTCAGCACCCGTGCGAACCGGGAGTGCAGCACCGACAGCAGCCCGGAGCGCGGCGCAGCCGGCAGCACCCGCAACGCCAACGTCACCGGAGCGCCCAGCGCGAGAAGCACCGGCGCCACCATCGACAGCAGCATGTGCTGGACCATGTGGGCCCCGAAGAGCAGCTCGTCGTACGTCGCCAGGCCAGAGCACAAGGCCACCGCCAGCACCAGCAGCCCACCCAGGAACGCCGCCGTCCGCCCGAGTGCCCAGGCGTCCCCCCGCGAGGTCAGCCGCCGGACCCCGTACAGGTAGAGGGCACCGGTGAGCAGGATCACAGCGGTCGGGACGAGCGGCGGGCGGGCCTCGGTGAGCACGGTCAGACCGCCGAAAGGCGGCAGACCGGACCCCGAGGACATGCCTCCAGGGTAGGGCCGGGAACTTTTTGCGGCGCGCCGGGACCCCCGCGTGGAAGACCTCGCCGGACCCTGCCAGAATGCCCGCGTGACAACTGCTGCTGCGCCCGTGAAGGCTCACGGACACGCCTCCCTGACGCGACCGAACATGGTGTCGGTCGGCACCATCGTCTGGCTCTCCTCTGAACTGATGTTCTTCGCGGCGCTGTTCGCGATGTACTTCACGATCCGGTCGGTCTCCGGCAACGCCAACTGGCCGCCGGAGCACGTCCACCTCGCGGTGGGCTACTCCGCGGTCTTCACCACGATCCTCATCCTGAGCTCGTTCACCTGTCAGCTGGGGGTGTTCAGGGCTGAGGAGGGCGACGTCTACAAGATGCGCTTCTGGTTCTTCATCACGCTCCTGATGGGGCTGACCTTCGTGCTCGGCCAGCTCAACGAGTACCGCGCGCAGTACGCCGAGGACATTCCGAACCGGCTCGACAGCGACGGCTACGGATCGGTCTTCTACCTCACGACCGGCTTCCACGGGCTGCACGTCATCGGTGGGCTGTTCGCCTTCGTGTTCGTGCTGTTGCGCTCCACGGTGGGCCGGTACACGCCGGAGAAGGCGACCAGCGCGATCGTGGTGTCCTACTACTGGCACTTCGTCGACGTCGTCTGGGTCGGCCTTTACGCGACCATCTACCTGATCCAGTGAGGCTGTCCATGTCTGCTCCTCAGGCCAGCGTCCGCGCGCGCCTCTCCAGCTACGTCGTCGTGATCTTGGCCCTGATGATGGTCGGTGGCCTCTACACCGCCTTCACCGCCCCGAAGACCAAGGCCGACGGCACCACCGGCGACTTCGCCGTCACCCAGGGCCGCCAGCTCTACCTGCAGGGCTGCTCCACCTGCCACGGGCTGACCAACCAGGGCGGAGCCGGTGGGCCCTCGCTCATCGGTGTGGGTGCCTCCGCGGTGATCTTCCAGGTCGAGTCCGGCCGGATGCCGCTCGCCAACGGAGCCGCCCAGGCGCCCCGCAAGAAGGTGAAGTACTCCCGGGCCGAGAGCGACCAGCTCGCCGCGTACATCCAGTCGATCGGCGGTGGTCCGATGCTGCCGTCCGGCGCGCTCTCGGACGGCGAGCTGGCCCTCGGCGGCGACCTGTTCCGCACGAACTGCTCGAGCTGCCACAACTTCGCCGGTGCCGGCGGGGCCCTCACCAGGAGCAAGTACGCCCCGACGCTGAAGGAGGCCGACGAGCGGGTCATCTACACCGCGATGCAGTCCGGCCCCGAGAACATGCCGCGGTTCAGCGACAACACGATCAGCCCGAGCGAGAAGCAGGCGATCGTGAAGTACGTCCGCTTCATCACCAACGAGAACAAGGACCCGGGTGGTGCTGCCCTCGGGCACTACGGACCCATCCCTGAGGGCCTGCTCATCTTCCTGGTCGGCATGGGTGCCCTCATCGTCGTCACGCTCTGGATCGGTGCACGCGCATGAGTGACTCCATTCGGGATCGGCTGTCCTCCCCCGAGGACGACGGCCACCACGAGACCCTGACGACGGCGGGCTTCGAGCAGACCGACAGCCGGTCCGCCCACGGCACGTCGCAGTCGGCTCCGAGCGCGCACGCCAACCCGCCGGGCGACGGCGGACACGCTCCCCTCGACGCGGCTGCGGCCAAGCGGGCCGAGCGGGCCGTCGCCTCGCTGTTCCTGCTGTCGCTGGTGGGGGTCGTCGGTTTCGTCGTCTGCTTCATCGCCGTGCCGTTCGACTACGGCAAGGCCCACTACCAGTGGTACACCCCTGCGCTGGGCGTGTTCATGACCCTCGCGCTCGTCGGCGTCGGCGCCGGCGCCGTGCTGTGGGCCAAGACCCTCATGGTCGACGAGGAGACGGTGCAGGAGCGCCACCACCTCGCCTCGACCGACGACAGCAAGGCCGAGACCGCCGCGATCCTCAAGCAGGGGTTCGAGGAGTCCGGCCTGCCGCGCCGTTCGCTGCTGCGCAACAGCCTGCTGCTGGGCGCCGGCTCCCTGGCCATCCTGCCCGTCCCGCTGGTGTTCGGCCTGGCGCCGTTCCAGCACAAGGAGCGGACGCTGTCCAAGACCGGCTGGAAGAAGGGGTCGCGGCTGCTCGACGAGCTCGGCCGGCCGGTGAAGATGGGTGACCTCGAGGTCGGCGGCGTGAAGTCGGTCTTCCCCGACGTCCCCGGCGGCCGCCGGATGGCCGACTCGGCCGCACTCATCATCCGGATGCAGCCCGAGCTGCTGGACCCGCCCGAGTCCCGCAAGGACTGGTCCGTCGACGGTCACATCGTGTACTCCGTGATCTGCACGCACCTGGGCTGCCCGGTCAAGCTGTACGAGCAGCAGACCCACCACCTGTTCTGCCCGTGCCACCAGTCGACCTTCGACGCAACGCGCGAGGCCAAGGTGCTGTTCGGCCCGGCGGCGCGCAACCTGCCTCAACTGGCGATCGCCGTCGATGACGAGGGATACTTCGTGGCGCAGGGCGACTTCTCGGAGCCCGTCGGTCCCAGTTTCTGGGAGCGCAAACCCTCCTACCCCGACAAGGTGGGCTGATAGATGCCAACACCAGAGCACACCCCCGCGGCGAAGGCCGCAGCCGGCACGGCGACGTGGGTCGACGACCGGCTCGGGTCCTCCAACTTCGTCAAGCGCAGCCTGACCAAGGTCTTCCCGGACCACTGGTCGTTCATGCTGGGCGAGATCGCGCTCTACTCCTTCATCGTGTTGCTGCTCACCGGCACCTACCTGTCGCTATTCTTCGTCGGCAGCAGCCGTGAGGTCATCTACGACGGCGCCTACCTGCCGCTCAAGGGCATCCCGATGTCGGCGGCGTACGAGTCGACGCTGAACATCAGCTTCGAGGTCCGCGGCGGCCTGATCATGCGCCAGATCCACCACTGGGCGGCGCTGCTGTTCATGGCCTCGATCGTGGTGCACCTCATGCGGGTGTTCTTCACCGGCGCGTTCCGCAAGCCCCGCGAGCTCAACTGGCTCATCGGAGTGGGCCTGCTGATCCTCGGCCTGGTCGAGGGCTTCGCGGGCTACTCGCTGCCCGATGACCTGCTGTCGGGCACCGGCGCCCGCATCGCCTACTCCATCGCGCTGTCGATCCCGGTGATCGGCACCTGGGCGGCGTTCCTCGTCTTCGGCGGCGAGTACCCCGGCGGCTCGATCATCGAACGGCTCTACCCGATCCACATCCTGTTGGTGCCGGGCATCATCCTGGGCCTGATCACGTTCCACATGATGCTGATCTGGTACCAGAAGCACACCCAGTTCGCCGGCCCGGGCCGCACCGAGAACAACGTGGTCGGCTCCAAGATCTACCCCGCGTACGCCGCGAAAGCCGGCGGGTTCTTCTTCCTGGTCTTCGGCGTCATGACCGCTCTCGGTGGCCTCGCGCAGATCAACCCGATCTGGCTGTACGGCCCCTACGACCCCTCCCAGGTGTCCGCGGGCTCGCAGCCCGACTGGTACATCGGGTTCCTCGACGGCTCGACGCGCCTGATGCCCAACTGGGAGGTCCGCACCCTGGGGCACACCTTCTCCCCGAACGTGCTGCTGCCCACCCAGGTACTGCCCGGCGTGCTGTTCGTGCTGCTGATGCTCTACCCGTTCATCGAGGCCAAGCTCACCGGCGACAAGGGCTACCACAACCTGCTGGACCGGCCCCGCGACAAGCCGGTACGCACCGGGCTCGGCGTCATGTCGATCACGTTCTACATCGTGCTGCTGATCGCCGGCGGCAACGACATCATCGCGTCGATCTTCCACCTGTCGATCAACGAGATCACCTACACGCTCCGGACCGCGCTGTTCGTCCTGCCGCCCATCGCCTACGTGGTGACCAAGCGCTTCTGCCTGTCCCTGCAGCGCGCCGATGACGAGCTGCTGCACCACGGCATCGAGTCCGGCACCATCCGGCGGCTGCCGTCCGGTGAGTTCATCGAGGAGACCGTCGCGCTGCCCTCGCAGTACGCCGTGCTCCTGGCGACCACCCCGGAGCGCCAGGCCATGCTGGAGCACTCTGCGCACGAGCACGCCGCGGCCGCCGCCCTGCCGACCCGGCCGAAGGGCTTCTTCAGGCCCCGCGGCGGCGTCATCGAGGAGAGCCCCACCGCTGCCACGGACACGAAGGAGCTCGAAGGCACCGTCGACTAGCGTTCGCGGGCTGACCCAGGCGCCGCCAGGCACTCCAGCAGCGCCTGCGCTGCCCCCGTAGCCCGCCCCGTCACCTGCTCGACGAGCTCCCCGAGCCGGCGCCAGGCAGCGTCCGGCGCCTCCCGCTCGATCGCCGCAAACGCGTCGCCGAGTTCGGTGGCGCCGAGCGACCGGGACGAGCTCTTCACCTTGTGGGCGGTCGCACCGAGGCGTTCCCGGTCCTGCTCAGCGACGCAGGACGCCAACGTGTCCTCGGCGGCCTCGAGATCGGTGGCGTAGAGCGCGACCAGCTCCCGGACGTTGTCCGCACCGATCTGGTCGATGAGCCGACCCAGGGTGGAGTCGGCGACGGCGGTCGGCACCACCACCGCGTCGACCACCGGGCTGGGGAGGCGCTCCACAGCGGCCGCGAGCTGAGCGGCCAGCTCGTCCAGCGCGATCGGCTTGCCGAGGAAGGCATCCATGCCCGCCTCGTGGCAGCGCTGGACGTCCTCCGGGGCCACGTTCGCGGTCATCGCCACGATCCGGATGGCCCGGTCCGGCCAACGGTCACGGATGACCCGGGTGGCCTCGAGCCCGTCCATGTCCGGCATCTGGACGTCCATGAGCACGAGGTCGTACTCCCGCTGCACCAGCGCGGCGACGGCCTCGTTGCCGCTGCCGGCCGCGTCGGAGCGGAAGCCGAACCGGGTCAGCAGGTGGCGGGCGACCTTCAGGTTCACCGGGTTGTCCTCGACAACCAGGATCGACATCAGCCGAGGCGCCACCCCCAGGTCGAAGGACGAGGCGGGCCGCGACGGAGCCTCGTCCACCTTCGTGCCCGGCTGCACCAGCCTCGACATCAGGGACATCAGCGCGTCCTGCTTCACCGGCTTGGAGATCAGCGCGTCGAACGTGCCCCGCCCGGCGATCTCCCGCGCGTACGGGCCCGCCGAGGACAGCAGGAGCAGCCGCATGGCCGGCTGGCGGGACCGCAGGATCAGACCCAGCTCTGCGCCGTCCATCAGGGGCATCATGAGGTCCAGGATCCCGAAGTCGAAGGACCGCCCACGGGCGGCCGCCATGGCCGCCTGCCCGCCGTCGACCGACACGACGGTCATGCCGTAGCGGCCGCACCAGGTCTCCAGCAGCAGCCGGTTCGTGGCGTTGTCGTCCACGACGAGCACGCTGCGGCCCACGAGGTCCGGTGCTCCCACCTCCGCGCCGAGCTCGGACAGGCCGCCCTGGAACGTGAACGACACCGTGGTGCCGACGCCCGGCTCCGACTCCATCGTCAGCGCGCCACCCATGTGCTCGACGATCCGGCTGCTGATGGCCAAACCCAACCCGGTGCCGCCGTAGCTCCTGGTGGTGGTGGCGTCGGCCTGGGTGAACGGGTCGAACAGCGCGTGGATCCGCGCGGCCGCGACGCCGATCCCGGTGTCGCGGACACTCACCCGGAGCTGTGAGGACACCAGCGAGCTGCTGTCCAGGGTGACGCTGACAACCACCTCACCCTCGCGGGTGAACTTCACGGCGTTGGACAGCAGGTTGACCAGCACCTGGCGCAGCCTCCCCGGGTCGCTCACCACGACCGGCGGCACGTCGGGCGCGATGTCGGAGATGATCTCGATCCCCTTGTCGTGCGCGGCCAGCGCCATCAGGTCGAGGGACTCGTGCACCCAGTCCCGCACCGCGAACGGCATGTGCTCCAGGACGAGCTTGCCGGCGTCGATCTTGGAGTAGTCCAGGATGTCGTTGATGACCGTGAGCAGGTGGTCGCCGCTCGACCGGACCATCTCGGCGTACTCCCGCTGGTCGGCATCGAGGTCGGTGTCCAGCAGCATGCTTGTCATCCCGATGACGGCGTTCATCGGGGTGCGGATCTCGTGGCTCATGTTCGCCAGGAACTCCTGCCGGGACCGGGCGGCCTCGACGGCGAGGTCGCGCGCCTGCTCGACCTCCGCCTCCATCCGCCGACGGTCGGTCATGTCGCGCGTCACCTTGCTGAAGCCCCTCACGAGCCCCTGGCTGTCCACCACGGCCGAGATGATCACGTTGGCCCAGAACAGCGTGCCGTCCTTGCGGACCCGCCAGGCCTCCTCCTCATACCTACCGGTTTCCAAGGCCACCTCGAGCTCGTGCTCCGGGTGGTTCGCGGCCCGCTGCTCCTCGGTGTAGAACAGGCGAAAGTGCTGCCCCACCGCCTCCTGCTCGGTGTACCCCTTCAGCCGTTCTGCGCCGGCGTTCCAGGTCGCGATGAGGCCCTCGGGGTCGATCATGAACACGCCGTAGTCGCTGATCGAGTCGATGAGCAGCCGGAGCCGCTCCTCGTTGAGGAGCAGCGCGAGGTGGCTGGCATGATCGACGGTGATGTCCCGGGCGGTCACGAACACCACGCCCTCATCGACCCAGGTGCGGAGCTGGATCACCCGTCGCGGCTCATCGGCACGGTCGACGAAGGCAGCGCGAAGGTCGTCACGACGCTCGCCGGCGCGCAGCTCGGCGAGCAGCTGCTCGTAGCCGCGACGGTCCTGTCCGGTGAGCAGCAGCTCAGCCAGCGAGCGACCGACGACGTCCTGCTCGGCGTAGCCGAACATCCGCTCCGCGGCGGGGTTCCAGCCGCGGAGAAGCCCGGCAGGGTCCAGCTCGAGGACCGGGTCAGGCGCGGACCACGCCAAGTCACGCTCGGAGCCGAGCCGGCTGAGCGGATCCCGCCCGTGCGCGTCTGCCATGGACCGATTCTCCTCTGCGCGACCCTGTCCTGGCGGTTGTGGAAGTGGTAATCCAAGATGTCAGACCGGGGCCGGCTGCATCGGCACGGATCGAGTGCCACGCTGATGGCAGGGGGCGCGGACCTGTTCGGGGGGGCATAGCCCCCTTGGGCGCCAAGAGGTGACCGGATCGGGCCATGTGGTGCCACCACGCGGCGCCGATGATCAGGGGGACAAGCGATTTCCGGTGGAGGGACTGTTCCGTGCGACCCGAAGGTCCCGGCACTGAACCCGCCCTGCTGCTGGTGGAGGACAGCGCCTTCGACGCGCGCCTGATCGGCGACCAGCTGCGGGCGTCCGCCTCCCTGCCGTACACGATCCGGCACGTGTCGGCGCTGGCCGCCGCCAAGGCCGAGCTCTCGGCGGGGACCTTCGACTGCGTGCTGCTGGACCTGAGCCTGCCGGACGCGACCCACCTGCAGGGCGTTGACGACCTGATCGCCTCCTTCCCCGACGTCCCTGTCGTGGTGCTCAGCGGCACGGACGAGGCCGTGATCGGCGCGCACGCCGTCCAGGCCGGCGCGCAGGACTACCTCACCAAGGGTGACACCGACGGCCGGCAGCTGTGGCGCTCCATCCGGTACGCCATCGAGCGCAAGCACTCCGAGCTGCTGCTGCGCCACCAAGCCCTCCACGACCCGCTGACGGGCCTGCCGAACCGGGTGCTGTTCATCGACCGGCTGGAGGTCGCCCTGACCCGGCTGACGCGCCGGCCCGGCCGAGTCTGTGTGATGTTCCTGGACCTCGACGGGTTCAAGTGGGTGAACGACAGCTTGGGCCACGACGCCGGCGACCTGGTCGTCGCCGAGGTCGCCTGCCGCATCGCTGCCAGCCTCCGGGTCTACGACACGGCCGCCCGCGTGGGAGGCGATGAGTTTCTCATCCTCGCCGAGTCCCCCGCGGACGAGGGCGAGGAGGGCACCGTCATCCTCGCGGAGCGCATCCGGGAGGCCCTGGCCCTGCCTTACCACGTGGCCGGCTCCGAAGTCCGCATCAGCGTCAGCATCGGCATCACCGGCACCCAGGAGGCCGGCACCAGTGCGGCCACCCTGATCAGGGACGCCGACGCGGCCATGTACAAGGCGAAGGATCTCGGCAAGAACCGGCATGCCTTCTTCAACGACAGCATGCGGCAGCAGGCCGAGCACCGGGTGCGGCTGCTGACCGACCTGCACCTCGCGCTGGAGAACAACGAGTTCCTGGTGCTGTACCAGCCGATCGTGGACCTCCGGGACCGGCACGTGCGCGGCTGGGAGGCGTTGCTGCGCTGGCGCCGGCCCAACGGCGCGCTGGTCTCCCCTGCCGAGTTCATCGAGCTGCTCGAGGACCACGGACTCATCGTGCCGGTGGGCCAGATCGTGCTCGAGAAGGCCTGCTCCTGGCTGGCGCAGCGGCACGCCGAGCTGCCGGCCTGCGCGGTGCTCCCGACCGTCAGCGTCAACATGTCCGCGCTCCAGCTGACCCAGACCGGCATCGTGGACCGGGTCGCCGGCGTCATCAAGGCCTCGGGACTGCAGGCCCGGTACATCACCTTGGAGCTGACCGAGAGCCAGCTCGTCAGCGAGGACCCGGGGGTCCGGGCCCGGCTCGACGCCCTGAAGGACCTCGGGCTGCGGCTGTCGATGGACGACTACGGCACGGGGTTCTCCACGCTGGTGCAGCTCAAGCGGCTGCCCTTCGACGTGCTGAAGATCGACCAGTCGTTCGTCGCGACGATGGCCGACTCCGAGTCCGACCTGCGCATCGTGCAGGCGGTCATCGCGATGGGCGAGTCCCTCGGCCTCGGTGTCATCGCCGAGGGCGTGGAGACCGAGGAGCAGGCGAGGCTGTTGTCCCAGGCCGGCTGCATCCTCGGCCAGGGCTACCTGTTCGGCCGGCCGAGCCCCGAGGGCACGCTCGGCAGCTAGTGCTGCTCGCCGAGGAACTTCGTGGTGGAGGTCGGGGACTCCCCCCTCGCCTCGACCGCGGACAGCGTGAACGACTGCGTGCGGTTGATGCCGACGTAGTACTCGAACAGGAACCCGGACACCGCGATGAGGATCGCGACGAAGCCGATGAGGATCAGGAACGGCCCGAACACCAGCCCGATCGTGGTGAGCGCGAACGCCGCCGCGAGCGCGATCGGCCACCACGAGTGCGGCGCGAAGAACCCGACCTCACCTGCACCCTCGGCGATCTCGGCGTCCTCGCGGTCCTCCGGGCGGGCGTCGAGCCGGCGGGCCGTGAACAGCAGGTAGTAGCCGATGATGAACATCATCCCACCGGACAGCACCAGGCAGGCGAAGCCCGTCGGGTCGTGCGACAGGAACCAGTACATCGCGGCGGTAGCGAGGAAGAAGACGGACAGGAACGCGAACAGCAGGCCCTCGACCTTCATGAGCTACCTCACCTCCGGGCTGGCGTGCATGTCAAGGCGGCCCGCGGCCTGGGGGTAGTGCAGGTCGAACGCTGGGCGCTCTGACCGGATCCGCGGCATGGTGACGAAGTTGTGCCGCGGCGGCGGGCACGAGGTCGCCCACTCCAGGGAGTTGCCGAAGCCCCACGGGTCGTCGCCGATAGCCTTCTCGCCGCGGCTGTAGCTGTGGAAGACGTTGTAGATGAAGGGCAGCGTCGACAGCGCGAGCACCAGGGCCGACACCGACGAGACGGTGTTGAGCGTGGTGAAGCCGTCGGAGGCCTTGTAATCGGCGACGCGGCGCGGCATGCCCTGGTCCCCGAGCCAGTGCTGCACCAGGAACGTGCCGTGAAACCCGACGAACAGCAGCCAGAAGTGCACCTTGCCGAGGCGGTCGTTCATCATCCGGCCGGTGATCTTGGGGAACCAGAAGTAGACGCCGGCGAAGAAGCCGAAGATGGCGGTCCCGAACACCACGTAGTGGAAGTGCGCCACCACGAAGTAGGTGTCAGAGACGTGGAAGTCGATCGGCGGGGACGCCAGCAGCACGCCCGTCAGGCCGCCCAGCAGGAACGTGATCAAGAACCCGATGCAGAACAGCATCGGCGTCTCGAACGTCAGCTGGCCGCGCCACATCGTGCCGATCCAGTTGAAGAACTTCACGCCGGTCGGTACGGCGATCAGGAAGCTCAGGAAGCTGAAGAACGGCAGCAGCACCGCGCCGGTGGCGAACATGTGGTGCGCCCACACCGTCATCGACAGCGCACCGATGCCGATCGTGGCGAAGATCA
>JBKJVH010000026.1:0-10045 GCA_046590985.1 Mycobacteriales bacterium | reverse complement strand
ACCGCCTGGGCCCGGATCCGGAGCGCGTGACGGCCTCGGCCACCGACCTGGGAGCGCTCCAGCTCCTCGAGGGCCTTTTGGCGCGAGCCGATCCGCGAGAGCGCGGAGCCGTGCAGGACGCGGGCGCGGGCGGCGTCGAGCGAGCCGCCCATGCTGTCGGCGCCGTGCACGGCGCGCAGTGCCGCCAGCGCTCCGGCAGGCAGCTCGCCTTCGGCAGCACGGACCATGGCCTCGGTACGGGCCACGGCCGCTGCCGCCATGCCCTCGGACGGGTTCGCCTGCGCGCGTGCAAGCCAGTGTCTGGACGCCAGCAGATCGCCGGACTGCAAGGCAGCGCCGGCGAGGAGCTCGTAGCCATAGGCCCGGTCGACGAACTGCAGGCGCGCAAGATCCGGACCGCCGCCGGTGAGCAGGGTCGCGGCAGCGAGCGTGTACTGCTCGTCGGCGGCGAGCGCGAAGGAGACCAGCACGTGCGCACCGGTGTGGAGGTAGTTGCTGGCGGGTGCGTGCGCGAGGGCCAGCGCGGCCCGCGCGCAGCTGCGCAGGAGGGCGCGCTCTCCCCGCTGCGCCGCGAGGTAGGCGGCAAGGCCGTGCCCGAGGGACTCGGCCCCTCGCAGGCCGTGCTCCTGCGCCAGTCCGATCATCACCTCGACCTCGGCCTGGGCCTCGTCGAGCTGTCCACCGAAGCCGAGGGCACGGGCGTGCACCTGGCTCAGCAGCGTCCGCAGGACGGGCTCCGACGGCCGCGGGTCCGGAGCGGACAGCGCGATCGCCCGGGTGATGTCGCCGGCCGACATCGCCCCCTCGGCCAGGAGGTACCGCAACCACGGGCTCTTCGTCGGGACGGCAGTCGCCGCGTCGTCGGCGAGCGTCACCGCCGTGCTCAGGTCCTGCAAGGTCGTGCGCTCCTCCGGTCCGATGAAGGCCAGCACGAGGGCGTGGACGGCCAGGGCGCTCGCGACGTCCCCCTCCCGGCCGCCTGAGCTGGAGGCGACGGCTCTCCGGGCGGGTCCGCGGGCAGCGTGGAAGTGGGTCCGGATGACCTCGGCGTAGGCCCTGAGGACCAGCGCATCCGTGGAGTCGAGGTCCTTCAGGCGTATGGAGGCCGCCTCCGGATCGTCGTCAGCGATGTCCCGGAGGGCTTGCGGGATGCCCGTCTCGACGCTGACCACGCAGGCAGCGTTTCATGGCACGCATCCTGGTTGCGTATTTCCCCCACTACCTCCCGCTTTTCACTGCGTGTTGGATGACCGCCAGTGACGCAGCTGCCTTGGGGGAAGCAGCGTCACCACCGTGGAGGGGGCCACTCGGGCTGCCCGGAACAAGGAGCCCATCTTGCTGTCCGTCCGTCGTCCTGCCCTGGTCCTTGCGCTCGCGACCCCGCTGCTGCTTGCCGGTTGCGGAGGGAACAGCACCCCCAAGACCTCCAGTGCCCCTGGCGACGCGAGCTCGCCCACGTCGTCCAAGGCTGCGACCTCCAAGGAGGCGACCAACCTCTGCCCGAAGATCACCGCCGCGGACATGTCGATGATCCTGGGCTACGAGGTCGCGTCGAAGGAGTCGGGCGTGAACGCCTGCTCCTACGACTCGGTCAAGGCTGATGCCCGCACCGAGCCCTCCGTCGGCCTCTCGACGCAGGTCCTGGTCGACGGTGCCGGTGGCTTCGAAGGCACCAAGAGCGGCGCGGCCTCGGCGGCGAGCAGCACGGCGATCGACCTGCCCGGCGTCGGTGACCAGGCCTTCAGCGTCACGAGCGGCGACGCCGCGCCCGGCACCACCTGCCAGGCGATCGCCCTGCTCGGGAACCAGGTCGTCACCGTGATCCTCACCGGCGGGGGCTCAGCCAACAAGGCGAAGCTGCTGCCCATCGGGACGACCATCCTCAAGCTCGCGGTCTCCAAGGTCTGAGCCGTGCCTGTAGCGGTCGTCGTCAAGGTCGTCGCCCTCGCGACGGCAGCCGTGACCGGTGCCGCCGGCCTCGCCTGGTCGGCCACGGCCTCGGGACCTGAGAACCCAGCCGCGGTCTGGGTCGACGGTCCTGTCAGCGGGATCAACGTCCTGCCCGGCCTCGTGGCCGTCACGGCGCACGCCTCCGCGGCGAAGCCTGTGAGCGCGCTCGAGCTGCTCGTCGACGGCAAGAAGGTCGCCGAGGACACCAGCCTCGACCGCGTCGGGCTGCTCTCGCTCGGCACCTTCGGGTGGGAAGCCGCTGAGGGGACCCACGCCCTCGTGGTCAAGGCAGGCTCGGTGCAGTCCGAGGTCGTCACCCTCGTGGTCTCCTCGCGAGGCAAGGCGCCTGTCGTGGTCCCGAAGCCCAGCGCGTCGACCTCAGCGTCGGCCACCGCTTCCGCGACGGCCACACCGAGCGCGTCGCCTACCTCCAGCCCGTCGTCCAGTCCGACGTCGTCTCCGGAGCCTGGACGAACGACACCGCCGCCCACCGTGACCCCAACCCGGAGCCCGACGCCGAAGCCAACCCCGAAGCCCAGTCCTCCGGCGTACGCGGCGGGGAGCATCTCGTTCGCCAACGCGATCTACTGGAAGACCAACTCCGGCGGCTCGCAGTGCCCGCAGTACCAGCCGACTCCGGCCACGGTCACGGTGACCAACGCGACGAGCGTGTCCATCGAGGTCGGTGGTGTGGCGTTCACCGCCAGCCGCAACGGGACGACCTGGACCGCGACCATCGACTCCGGGCAGGTCTCGGGGATCCACAACCAGACGAACCAGCCCGTCCGCGTCCTCGCGCAAGGACCTGGTGGCAAGGTCACCAGCTCGGCGGGCACGGTCATCTTCTACAGCTGCACGAAGGACTGAGGGCATGAGCGTCTTCCCGACCGAAGGCCCGAAGAGCCGTCGGGGGCTGTGGCTGATCGTCACGATCGTCTGTATCGCCCTGCTGGCCAGCGGTCTCACCGCCGTCGCTGTCGCGCGCCCGGACAACAAGGGCGACGCCACCAAGGTCCCGGCGCTCGCGGCCGAGCCGTTCGTCGTCACCCTCTCGGCGGCTCTCAAGGCCAGCGCCACGCTCGTCGGTCAGGCGGTCGTCCTCGGTTCCCAAGCGAGCGGTCTCACGCGCGAGGTCGTGGCCCTCGAGCTGTGGGACGGCGGGCGCATCGTGGAGCGCACCCCTGTTGCCGACCACGCCGGGGTCAGCTTCACCTGGACCCCGTTGACGACGGGCGCGCACCTGCTGCACGCCCGCGGCATCTCCAGGGACGGCAAGACCGCCCGGTCCGCACCGGTCGCGATCGACGTCCTGGCCCTGCGCATCAAGATCCCGCCGGTGTCGGTGCCGACGATGGCAGGGGAGACGGGTTCCGGACTCGCCGCCCGCCTCGGTGTGGCGCCTTCGCGCATCACGCTCAGGACCCGCGACGGCCGCACCGTGAAGGTCGGCGCGACCGTCCCCGCAGGCGCGACAGCCCAGGTCGAGGTGACGAAGTCTGCGCAACCCCCGATCGCGGAAGCCGCCGTCGTGCCGGACACCACGCCCGCGGGCTCCGGGACGCCTCTCGGCATGGCGGAGGTCCCCGCTCCGTTCCTCCAGGGGAGCCCCGGTCTTGTTGTCCAGCAGCCGATAGAGCTGCCGAAGGTCGAGGGCCCCACCGCGAGCCTCGAGGTGACCGGCTGCGACGTGAAGGTGAAGGTCGTTGACACCGACGGCCGCAAGGCGACGCTCGAGAAGGCGACCTCCGGACACCCCGGCTTCCTGTCCGGCGACATTCGCAACGGTGACGGTTCCTTCATCGTCAAGAACCTGGTGCCGGGTGTGCAGGTCTGGGACGTCCGCACCGCCGAGGGCGTCTCCTCGCCGGTCAGCGCGACGATCCCCGACGCGTGCGCGAAGACCGGCTGGCAGGGGAATGCCTCCCTCATCAACGGGATCCTGACCGTCCCCAAGACGGCGGAGAAGCTGTACGTCTACCTGGGAGTCGATGACAAGCCGTTCGTCCGCATCCCGGCGGCCCAGAACGAGTTCCTCAGCGCTCCCTCCCAGCGCCTCGACGTCAGCTCGCTGCTCCCCGCTCTCGACGGCAAGAGGCTCGTCCTCGAGGTCTGGCACCAGCCGAACGACTACACGTCGACGCAGCTCGGCACCGGCACCCTCGAAGCGACGGACGCGGAGTCCCTCCAGGACGTGATCGGTGAGCCCACCGCGATCGACCTGGCGATCCTGACCGACAACGGCGAGCAGCGATCCCTCGCGCTGGAGAAGGACGGGCCGGTCTTCTTCAACTGGAAGGCCGCGTCATCGCGCGTCACCGGGGTGATGTGGCAGGTCCTCGCGGCGCCGCTCACCCCGGCGAACACCGACGTCTCTCCCTACGGCCTGGTGGCCGCCGGCTTCAACCTGAGCAAGGGCGCCGGCCAGTTCAAGGTCGACACCACGAACCTGCCACGGCCGGAGGCGAAGAAGCCGGCCCTGCTTCTGGTCCCGCCGGACTTCACCGGCATGAAGCCGACGCTCGCCAAGCCCGCGCCGAGCGGGGCCAAGATCGTCGACGACCTCGACAAGCTCGCGCCGCCGGTCGTCGGGCGCTTCTGGGTGCGGGTCCTGCCCTTGGTGCACATCGACGGCCAGCTCTTCGAGGGACCGATGGGCATCGCCTCGTCGACGGTCGTCGTCGACCTGCCTGTCCCGGTGAAGCCACCGATCACCTTCGCGGTGGCGTCCGTGACGCTGACTCCCGGCGCCATCGCGAACCCGGCGCTCCGCAGCTGTATCCGGGTCACGACACCATGGACCGGCCCGCTGCCGCCGACCTACCCGGACGGCACCTTCGTCGAGACGACCGCGGAGCGGACGGCGCGACATGCCAAGGAGGACAAGGCCCGCAACGAGTTCGGCCTCAACTCCGCCGTTGCTCGTGCCTTCTACCCGAGCTCCGGCACGTACTGCGACGGGGACTTCAAGCATGGCGAGCCGTGCGACGACGTGTTCTGCTACCTGGAGGAAGCCGTCGGCCCGTTCGTCGAATTCGTCGGCGACGCCTGGGACTACGTCGCTGCGGCGTACAACGGGATCATCAACCTGGCGGTCACGCTCTACGCGAAGTACAACCCCATCTGCGCAGCGCTGACCATCAGCAAGAGCAAGACGGCCAGCACCTGCGAACAGATCGCCGCCATCGTGACCCGGGCCGCGATCAGCGCCGTCCTGGCGGCCTACGGCCTGCCTCCGTCCCTGCCGACCTCCTCGGAGCTGGTTGCCATCGCCCAGGGCGACCTCGCTGTCCTCGCTGTCGAACTGCTCAAGGAGTTCGGGGTCCCGTGCGACAGCCTCAAGCTCGATGAGACCGAGTCGGCGGTCCTGGTGGAAGGGGGCAAGAAGGCCGGGGTCGATATCCCCAACGCAGGCGGCAAGGTTGATGCGTGCCTCATCGCGGCCAACTATGTGATCAACAAGGTCAAGGAGCAGGTCATCGCCCAGACGCAGAAGGCCGTGGCCGGAAACGCCGGCCTCCCGTACTTCGAGGTGGCGGGCCTCACGCTCATCCCGGAGCCGAAGGGCCACCTCCAGCCGACGGTGATGACGGTTGTCGCCGTGCCCAGCGAGCCGATCGGCGGCATCCAGGCGCTGTTCCTGCCGCCGTGCGAGCTGGCCACCAACATCACGACGAAGTCCGGCAACGTCGCGCCGTTCAAGAACGTCCGGGGCAAGCTGCACCGCTTGCCGACGTCGGCACCCAGCGACCCGCTCGCCGGCCTGTTCGAGCAGGTGAACAGCGGCGTGGCCGCCATCACCGGCATCCCGGCAGGCGCCTGGGCCGAGAACCTCGTGATGGCGACGCCGTCCATGCCGAACCTTGACGTCGACAGCGTCTACGAGGGCCTCACCCTCAAAGGCACCGTCAGTGGTTCGTGCCTGACCGGCAACCAGACCCCGGTACAGGCGTCGTACGGTCCGCCCCTGAACCGCTGATATAGATCGACGGTAGGTCAGCGGCCTACTTCACAAGCACCTCCGGAGGTGCGAGGAAGGGACCGTCAGGTTTCCTTGTCTGAAGGTCTGGCGTTGACGCGCCTGGTCTTCCGAGCACCCCCGGAGGTGGGTCTCGTGGTTGTTCATGCTGCTCCTGTGATGTCCTCAACGATCGTGGTTGCGGTCGATGTGGGCAAGAACGAGTTCGCGGTGTCGGTCACCGACACCGCCCGTCACCAGCTGCTGAAGCCCAGGTTGGGCTGTCCGATGACGGCCCCGTCGGTCCGTGAGGTGGTCGGCCGGGTCACCCGGCTGCTGCCGACCGGTGCGGTGGTGAAGGTCGGGATCGAGGCGGCGGGGCACTACCACCTCCCGTTGTTGTCGCCGGCGGTGTGGCCGGCGGGGTGGGAGCTACTCGAGCTGAACCCGGCGCACGTCACCGAACAGCGCAAGGTCCTCGGGAAGCGCACGATCAAGACGGACGTGATCGATCTTCAGGCCATGACGGAGTTGCTGCTGGCCGGCCGTGGCCTGCCGGTCACCGCCAGTGAGTCGGTGCTGGTGGAGCTGACGGCCTGGTCGGCGCACCGGACCCGCCGGGTTGAGATCCGCAGCGGGCTGAAGAACCAGCTCCTCGGGCAACACCAAGACAACCCTCCGCACAGCGGAATCGATGCCACACGCCCAGACGAGAAACTTGACGGATCTACAGCCAGCTAGAGCAGGCCCTGCTCCCGGAGCCACTGCTCGGTCCTGAGCATTCCCTCGTGGAGGTCCACGGACGGCTGCCAGCCGAGCAGGTCGCGGGCCTTGGCGATCGAGTAGGTCCCCGGGTGCGTGACGTACTCCAGGGTCCGCCGCGACAGGGGAGCCCGGTCGCCGAGCAGACCCAGTGGCCCGGCCAGGGTCCGGACGAGGGGCAGCGGGAGGACAGGGAGGCGCCGACCGGTCATCCGGGCGTAGTGGCCGAAGAACTCGGCGGGGGTGACCCCGACGCCGCCGCTGATGTGGAACACCTGGCCCAGGCCGCGGTCGGACAGCGCCGCCGCGAGCCCGCCTGCGACGACGTCGTCGACGTAGACCGGCGACAGCACTCCACCGGAGAAGGCGGCCAGCTGCCGCTTCTGGAGCATCGCCACCGGTCGGATCGTCCAGGGCACGGAGCCGGGCCCGTACACGTCTCCAGGCCGGATGACCGTGACCTTGGCCCCGGCCGCAGCGGCCTGCAGAGCGAGGTGCTCCGAGGCGATCTTGGTGTCGGTGTAGGGGTTGCCGGTCGGCCGGACGGGGGAGTCCTCGCTGACCTGGTCGGGGAACGACGGCCCGTGGACCACGATGGACGACAGGTGCAGCACCCGCCCGGTTGCGGCGGACAGGACCCGGCCGGTGGCGCCGACGTTGACGGCCCGGAACCGCTCCCACGAGCCCTTCTCGCCGACGACCGCGGCGGTGTGCACGACCAGGCCGGCGTCCGCGACCGTGCGCTGCCAGGGTCCGTCGGCGGTGAGGTCGCCCACGACGGTCGTGTGGGCGGAGGGGCGTAGGTCGATGCCGCTGACCTCCCAGCCCTGGTCGCTCAGTGCCTCGCAGAAGCGCGCGCCGAGGAAGCCGGCCGAGCCGGTGACGACGGCTTTAGACAACGGGCTGCCGCAGCCGGGCGGTCAGGGAGTTGGCGTCCAGGACGGCAGGCTCGGTGCTGGCGATCCAGTCGTGCAGCAGCGCGGCCAGCCGCTTGGGCTCGGTCAGGTGCGGGAAGTGGCCGGACTGCTGGAAGATCTCGAGCCGGGCGGTGGGGACCGCCTCGCCGACACCGAGGCCGTGGGTGACCGGGATGATCGCGTCCTTCTCGCCCCAGACCACGAGCAGCGGCAGGTCGGTGGCGAGGTAGAGCCGGTCGCGGCCGTCGACGCGCTGGCCGCGGACGTCGATGACCGACCGGGCGGTGTGCACGAACGCCTGCCGGGTCGCAGGGTCACCGAGGGAGCCGAACCCGACGAGCGCCTCGCGCATCCCCTCCGGCACCCAGCGGCCGATCCGGCGGTCCAGGCCCCGGCCGGCCTTGCGCACCCAGGAGCCGGCGATGACCGGGAGCACGAGCTCCGACCCGGGGAGCGTCGCGGCCCGCAGGAAGGGAGACACCTCCGGGCCGAGGCCACCGGCGTTGACGAGCGCGAGCCGCTCGACGCGCTCCGGGAACTGGTAGGCGAACTGCATCGCGATGCCGCCGCCGAGGCTGTGACCGACGAGGCTGATCCGGTCGTGCCCCAGCGCCGAGAGCAGGTCGCGGATGCCGCAGGCCTGGGCGCCGAGCGAGTAGTCGCCGCGCGGCTTGGCCGACAGGCCGTGGCCGAGCAGGTCAGGCGCGACCACCTGGTAGTGGTCGCCGAGGATGGCCATCACCCGCTCCCACTGGGCGGCCCTGGAGGCGATGCCGTGGATGAGCACGACCACCGGGCCCTTTGTCCCCGCGTGGGCGTAGCGCACCAGGTTGCCGTGGACGGAGTGCTCGTCGACCTTGACGTCTGCCATGCCTTCAAGGTGTTACCGTCGGTAACCGATGTCAAGGTGATGCTTGACACCGGCGCGTCGTGGCGTCAGTGTTACCGGCGGTAACAGGAGGTTCGTGTGATTGATCTGCGTGACGCTCCGAGCGTCGGCACCCGGCTCGACGCGTTCCACGCGGTGGACGCAACGGCCCCGTACGGCGTGCAGCTGCGCCAGGTCCGGACCGCCGCGGAGGTGTTCCGGCGCGACTTCCTCGGCACCGGGACGCCCACGTCGGTGGTGACCAGGGACCTGGTGACGCTGCCGTACCCGACCCGGTTCGGGTTGTGGCGCGCGGCGCTGACCCCGTCGCCCTACCTGTCCATCACGAACCGGATGCTGGTGATCCGGTGGGACGACGCCGGCGTCACGAAGACGCTGGTGTTCGAGCCGAGCGACTACGAGCGCGGGGAGTACACCCCCTACTTCGCCCGCCTCAACGCGCAGACCCCCTCGGTCGTGCAGAGGCGCCTGGTCACCCGGCACGCGACGGTGCTCGAAAACCTCGCAACGCTCGGCATCGCGCCCGAGGAGGTCGACTACCTCGCCTTCGACCACCTGCACACCCAGGACGTCCGAAGCTGGATCGGCACCTCGACCGAGAAGGCCGCCTTCCCGAACGCGACGCTCGTCGTACAGCGTGACGAGCTCAACGCGCTGGCCGACCTGCACCCGCTGCAGCTGCCCTGGTACCAGCCGGAGACCTACCGTGACCTGGACGCCTCCAAGATCGCCGCGATCGACGGGGACGTGCTGCTCGGCCCGGGTGTGGCCCTGGTCGCGACCCCCGGTCACACCTTCGGCAACCAGTCGCTCGTGCTGTCCACCAGCGACGGCATCTGGACGGTCAGCGAGAACGCCATCGCGGTCGAGTGCCTGGCCCCCGAGCACTCCTCCATCCCCGGCGTCGCGCGCAGCGCCAAGACCTGGCAGCGCGAGGTCGTCCTCAACACCAACACGCCCGAAGGACTGGCGGACCAGTACAACTCCCTCATCAAGGAGAAGTCCTTGGCCGACAGGTCCCAGCGGGACTCGCGCTTCCCCCAGTTCCTCCCCAGCTCAGAGCTCACCCCGTCCGCCTACTTCCCCGGTACGAAGCCGACCTTCGTACACGGCTCGATCACGCACAGGAGCGTCTAACCCATGACCGGTTTTTCCCTCGCCCTCAACGAAGACCAGATCACCCTGCAGAAGTGGCTGCACGAGTTCTCCGTGAACGTCATCCGGCCGGTCGCCTCGGAGTGGGACGAGCGCGAGGAGACGCCGTGGCCGGTCATCCAGGAGGCCGCGAAGGCCGGGATCTACTCGCTCGACTTCTTCGCAGGCATCTGGGGTGATGAGTCCGGCGTCACGCTGCCGGTGGCGCTCGAGGAGATCTTCTGGGGCGACGCCGGCATCGGCCTCGCCATCGTCGGCTCCACCCTCGGCGTGGCCGGCATCCTGGCCAACGGCACCCCCGAGCAGCTCATGGAGTGGGCGCCGCAGTGCTTCGGCACCCCCGACGACATCAAGCTGTGCGCGCTGGCGGTGTCGGAGCCGAACGCCGGCTCCGACGTCTCCTCCATGAAGACCACC
>JBKJVH010000198.1:0-4422 GCA_046590985.1 Mycobacteriales bacterium | reverse complement strand
GTTCGTCGTCAAGCCGTCGGTGTCCGCCGGCGCGCGCGACACGGAGGCCTACGAGGCCGCGTCGCCGAAGGCAGCAGCCCACGTGGCCCGGCTCCACGCGGCCGGCCGGACCGTGATGGTGCAGCCCTACCTCGAGGCCGTCGACACCGCGGGGGAGACCGCTGTGCTGGTGTTCGGCGGGGAGGTCTCGCACGGCGGCTTCAAGTCCGCGGTGCTCACGGTGGGCGGTGGCGAGGCCGAGGTCGGCAGCTGGACGGTATCCGGCCGCGAGCCGTCCACGCAGGAGCGAGCCCTGGCGCTCCGGGTCGTCGAGGTCGCCCAGTCCTGGGGGGACGAGCTGCTCTACGCCCGGGTCGACCTGCTGCCCGGACCGGTCCTCATCGAGCTCGAGGTCACCGAGCCGTCGCTGTTCCTGACGTACTCACCCGGCTCGGCGGCGCGCTTTGCGCAGGCGGTACGCCGGCACCTCGACGCGTCTGCAGGTGCAGCCACGTCGCCGTCGTGAACAGCAGCGCCGCGCCGAGCACGTGCAGCCCCACGAGCACCGGCGGCACGCCCGTGAAGTACTGCCAGTAGCCGATCCCGCCCTGCGCCAGGACCAGGCCGGCGAGCACCAGCGCGACGGTGCGGTGCCGGCTCTGCCACGTGACCAGCAGGGTGGCGAACGTCAGACCCACCAGCACGTAGACCGCGTCGGCGTGCAGCTGCGTCACGTCCCGCGGGCTGAACGGCAGCCGGTCGACCTTCGGGTCCCCGGCGTGCGGCCCGGTGCCGGTCACGAGGGTCCCGAGCACCAGCGCGAGCGCGGTCGACACCAGCAGGGCACTGCTCAAGCCCCCCACCACCCGGTGATCCACGGAACCGGCATGGGCGTCCGGACGCCGATTCTGCCCATGCGCGTTCCGTGGATCACCCGACGTCACGCGGTGCAGCAGCGCCGCCGCCCCGTACACCAGGGGGAAGCTGGTGAGGAAGTGCAGGATCAGGACGTAGGGGTTGAGCCCGGACAGCACCAGCAGCCCACCGATCACCGCCTGCAGCGGCACCACCGCAGCCTGTACGAGGGCGAGCCGCGACCAGCTCCGCGGGTGCGGGACCCGGCGGACGGCGAGCACCAGCGCGATGCCGACCGCCTCCATCACGACGGCGAGGAGCCGGTTGCCGAACTCGATGTACCCGTGGGTGCCGAGGGCCGCGGTGTTGGTCAGCGACCCGCCGGTGCAGCGCGGCCAGGTCGGGCAGCCCAGACCGGAGCCGGTGACGCGCACGGCGGTGCCGCTGACGACCAGGAGCACCTGCAGCGCCAGCGCCAGCTGGGCCAGCCGATGCACCGTTGCTCGCGTCACCTGAGGCACAAGGCCCACCCTAGGTTCACTCCCACCGGAACGCCTTCGCGGCCGCGATGAGCGAGACCACCGCCCAGACGCCGAGCGTCAGCACGCTCCGGCCGACGTCCACCGACCGCAGCCCGTCCGCCAGGGCGGCGGTAGGCAGGAAGCGGAGGACCTCCGCGAAGCTGCCGTACTGGCTGAGGGGGAAGACCACGCCACCGAGCAGCAGCAGCACGAACCAGACCAGGTTGGCGGCGGCCAGCGTCGTGAGCCCGCGCAGCGTGCCGCCGAGGAGCAGCCCGAGCCCGCTGAACGCTGCCGTGCCGAGAATGACGACCGGTAGCAGCGACGCGTCGCCGTGGGGGTGCCAGCCGAGCGCCAGCCCGACGAGGCAGATCAGCACGAGCTGGAGCAGCTCGACGGCCAGCACGCCGAGGGTCTTGGCGAGGAGCAGCACCCAGCGCGGCAGCGGGGTCGCGCCGAGGCGCTTGAGCACGCCGTACTGCCGTTCGAAGCCGGTCGCGATCGCCTGCCCGGTGAAGGCGCTCGACATGATCGCGAGCGCCAGGACACCCGGCACGAAGAAGTCCACCCGCCGACCCGGCACGCTCACGAACGGGACCAAGGTGAGCACCAGCAGCAGCCCGAGCGGGATGACGAGCGTGAGGAGCACCTGCTCGCTGTTGCGCAGCGTCAGCGTCAGCTCCGCCCGGGTCTGGGCCTTCAGCATCTGCCCGAGCGGAGCCGCTTCCGGTCGAGGTGCCAGCGCCCCGGGAGCCCAGGTCACGCGCGGAGCTCCCGGCCGGTGAGGTCCAGGAACACGTCCTCGAGGCTGCGCTGGGTCTGCAGGTCCTCCGGCATCACGCCCTCCATCGCGCACCAGGCGGTCACGGCGGCGAGCAGCGCCGGGCCCTCGAGGCCTTCGACGAGGTAGCGCCCGCCGGACTCGGTGACGGTGGCTCCCGGGATCGTGATGGCGAGGCCCGGGGTGGCCTTGAACCGGATCTGGCCGCCGCCGTGGGTGAGCTCCGCGACGGTGCCCTGCGCGACGAGCTTGCCGTGGTCGATGACGACGACGTCATCGGCGAGCTGAGCCGCTTCGTCCATGAGGTGGGTCGTGAGCAGCACCGTCACGCCATCGGCCCGCAGCGCGTCGATGAGCTCCCAGGTGGCCCGCCGGGCCTGCGGGTCCAGGCCCGCGGTCGGCTCGTCGAGGAACACCAGCTCCGGCCGGCCGACCACGGCCATGGCGAGCGACAGGCGCTGCTGCTGGCCGCCCGAAAGCCGCCGGAAGGCGGTGTCCGAGACCTCCGCCAGACCGAGCCGGTCGATCAGGTCGTCCACGTCCAGGGGGGTGGCGTGGAACGAGGCGAACAGCCGCAGCAGCTCGGCCGCCTTGAGCCCGGGGTAGCCGCCGCCGGACTGCGGCATCACGCCGACCCGCGGTCGGAGCCGGCTGTCCTGCGGCGCCAGCCCCAGGACCCGTACGGACCCGGCGTCAGCTTTCCGGAAGCCCTCGGCGATCTCGATCGTGGAGGTCTTGCCGGCCCCGTTCGGGCCGAGCAGCGCGCACACGGTGCCGGTGGCCACCGCGAAGGAGAGCCCGTCGAGGGCGGTGTGGACGCCGTACCGCTTGACGAGGTCGACGACCTCCAGTGCCGAGTCGTTCACGCAGCCAGCCTAGGGGGAGCGACCGCTGTGACGCCCGCCACGCACCCTCGGTTCGACCTCGGGCAGCAATTAGTACACACTGGTGTTGTGAAAAGCGTGGGAGAAGGAGTGGGCACCCGGGAGCGCGTCCTTGCGCTGCTCCTGGAGCACGGCCCTGCCACCACCGCAACCTTGTCGGAGCAGCTCGAGGTGACCTCCGCCGGGATCCGCCGGCACCTCGACGCGCTGCTGGCCGAGGGCGTCGTGATGACGCGCGAGCCGCGCCGTCGCGTCGTGACCCGAGGTCGGCCGGCCAAGCTCTACGCCCTGACCGACGCCGGCCATGCCGCCGGCCCCGCCGGTTACGACGACCTGGCCACCAGCGCGCTCAGCTTCATGACCCCGGAGCAGGTGCAGGCTTTCGCCGACGCCCGAGGCCGCGAGCTCGAAGCGCGCTACGCCGGCGTGACCGGGCCCGAGGACCTGGCCGTCCGACTGTCCGAGGACGGGTACGCCGCCAGCGTCACCGACCAGGGCCTCGGCATCCAGCTGTGTCAGCACCACTGCCCCGTCCAACGCGTTGCGGCTCAGTTCCCGCAGCTCTGCGACGCGGAGACGGCGGCGATCGGGCGGCTGCTCGACGTGCACGTCCAACGACTCGCGACCATCGCCCACGGCGACGGCGTGTGCACGACATTCGTACCAACCGGAAAGGTCGGCTGATGACCACCACTCAAGACCAGGCGCTCGAGGGCCTCGGCACGTACAAGTTCGGCTGGGCCGACTCCGACGTCGCCGGCTCGACGGCGCGCCGGGGCATCAACCCGGAGGTCGTCACCAACATCTCCAGCCTGAAGTCCGAGCCGCAGTGGATGCTCGACCTGCGCCTCAAGGGCCTCAAGCTGTTCGAGAAGAAGCCCATGCCCACCTGGGGCTCGGACCTGTCGGGCATCTTCTTCGACAACATCAAGTACTTCGTGCGCTCCACCGAGAAGCAGGCCACCTCGTGGGACGAGCTGCCCGCCGACATCAAGAACACCTACGACCGGCTCGGCATCCCGGAGGCCGAGAAGCAGCGCCTCATCGCCGGCGTGGCGGCCCAGTACGAGTCCGAGGTGGTCTACCACCAGATCCGGGAGGACCTGGCGGAGCAGGGCGTCATCTTCGTCGACACCGACACCGGCCTGCGCGAGCACGAGGAGCTCTTCAAGGAGTACTTCGGCTCGGTCATCCCGGTCGGCGACAACAAGTTCGCCGCCCTCAACACCGCGGTCTGGTCCGGCGGGTCGTTCATCTACGTGCCGAAGGGCGTCAAGGTCGACATCCCGCTGCAGGCCTACTTCCGGATCAACACCGAGAACATGGGCCAGTTCGAGCGGACCCTGATCATCGCCGACGCAGGCTCGAGCGTGCACTACGTGGAGGGCTGCACCGCTCCGAC
>JBKJVH010000086.1:0-3187 GCA_046590985.1 Mycobacteriales bacterium | reverse complement strand
CCGGTATGAGTCCGTCGCGCAGCGCAAGCACCGTGGCGACCGCCTCCACCGCGCCGGCAGCTCCGAGGAGGCGGTCGCCACGGTGCTTGCGCTGCGCGACGGACTCATACCGGCCATCCGCAACCTCGACGACCCGGATGACGAAGCCGACGTTGACGCCGTCCGGATGCAGCCACGCAAGCTGGTCCACCAGGCAGCTCTGTCGACCAGCTTCGGCTTCGGCGGCCACGACGTCTCCTTGGTCTTCACGCGATGACCCTGATCGAGTCCGTCCAGACACTGGACGCACCCCCCGCGAAGTGCGCGCAGCGGCTCAGTGCGCTGCTCGACGACTGGTATGTCGTCGAGCAGGTCTCCGGCTGTGTGATCGCTCGCGGAACCATCCGCGGCACCGACACCGTGGCCTTCGCCACCGACCCAGCAGTGCAGGGCGGCGCCCTCGGTGTGGACAGCTGTGCCGCCATCGCCCGCGCCACAGATCACGCGGTGGCGAGCGGCGTACCGGTGGTGGGGATCTGGCATTCCGGTGGGGCGCGGCTCACCGAAGGCGTCGCATCGCTCGCGGGAGTCGCCGAGGTGTTCGCGGCACAGACGCGGGCGAGCGGCCGCGTCCTTCAGGTATCCGTGGTCGTTGGGCCGGCCGCAGGTGGCGCCGCCTACGGTCCGGCACTCACTGATGTCGTCATCATGGGCCCATCGGGCCGCATTTTCGTCACCGGTCCGGACGTGGTGCGCAGGGTCACCGGCGAGCACGTCGACATGGAACGGCTCGGTGGCCCGCGCACCCATGGTCAGGTCAGCGGCGTCGCCCACGTGGCTGCGCCCACCGACGACGAGGCGCTCTATGCGGCCCGCCGGCTCGTCACCCTCATCGCCCAGCAGCACGCGGTCTCTACCGAGATCACTGGAGGACGGGACCCCAGCGAACTGGTGCCGTCGAACCCGCGGCGGTCCTACGACGTGCGACCGGTCGTCCAGGCGATCCTCGACGCCGGCAGTTACCTGGAGCTTCACCGGGAGTGGGCTGTCAGCGCGGTCACCATGCTCGGCCGGCTCGGCGGGCGGACTGTCGGCGTCGTCGCCAACGATCCGCAGACGCTGGCCGGCTGCCTGGACGCCGCCACCGGCGACAAGACGGCGCGGTTCGTGCACTGGTGCGACAGCATGGGGGTGCCGTTGGTCTTCCTCGTCGACGTACCCGGCTATTTGCCCGGCGTTGGCCAGGAGGACGCCGGTGTGCTCCGGCGCGGAGCCAAGCTGCTGCATGCCTATGCCGGAGCATCCGTACCGCGGCTGACCGTCATCACCCGCAAGGCCTTCGGCGGCGCCTTCATCGCGATGGGATCCAAGGGCCTCGGCGCTGATGTCGTCTACGCCTGGCCGGGCGCTCAGGTGGACGTGATGGGTGCGTCGGCTGCCGTCGAGGTATTGCACCGCCGCGAGCTGGCGGCGACCCGAGACCCTCGAGAACGCGCGGCGCTCGTCCTGCGCCTCGCTGCCGAGCACGAGGCCACCACCGGCGGCTTGACCAGAGCCCTCGAGTGCGGCGCGGTCGACGAGGTCATCGAACCTGCCGAGACCAGGGCCCGGCTGATCGCCGCACTCGACGCCCTGCCCGCCACCCGTGGGCGCCGTGCGAACGGACCCCTGTGACGTCGCGCTCGGTGCTGGTCACCGGAGGCAACCGCGGCATCGGGCTTGCCACCGCCCGGCTGCTTTCAGCACAAGGACATCGCGTGGCCGTGACCAGCCGAGCCGGCGAGGTGGATGGCTTGCTGACGATGAAGTGCGACGTCACGGACACGTCCCAGGTCGAGGACGCCTTCACCACGGCTGAGTGCGAGCACGGCCCGATCGAGGTGCTGGTGTCCAACGCCGGCATCACCGACGACCAGCTGCTCCTGCGCATGTCAGAGGACTCCTTCACCCATGTCCTCGACACCAATCTCGTGGCGTCCTTCCGGTTGGCTAAGCGGGCATCCCGATCGATGCTGCGAGCTCGGTGGGGCCGCCTGCTGTTCGTGTCCAGCGTCGTCGGCATGTCAGGCAGCGCCGGGCAAGCCAGCTACGCCGCGTCCAAAGCCGGTCTGGTCGGGTTCTCGCGATCGCTGGCTCGCGAGCTCGGCGCCCGTTCGATTACCAGCAATGTCGTCGCGCCGGGTTTCGTCGACACCGACATGACGGCTGGGCTCACCGATGCCCGGCGCGAGCACGTACGCGCCTCCATCCCCGCCGCGCGCACCGGAACGCCTCACGAGATCGCCGCCGTACTTGCCTTTCTCGCCAGTGATGACGCGGGCTACGTCAACGGGGCAGTCATCCCGGTCGACGGCGGGCTCGGGATGGGGCACTGATGCTCGCCACTGCGCAGACACTGTCGTCTGGGGTTCTCGATGGTGTCGCCTACCGCATCCTCGGCGACGGGCGTCCAGTCACCGTCTTCGCACACGGCCTGGGTGGCTCGACCACCGAGGCCCGGCCGCTGGCCCGGCGCGTCGAGGGCACTCGGGTACTGCTTGACTTCCGCGGCCACGGCGACAGCGCGGCCCTCGAGGATGGCTGGGACTACGACCTGCTGGCGACCGACCTGATGGCCATCGCCGATGCCACCGGGGCAACGCGAGCGGTCGGGCTGTCGCTTGGCGCTGGTGCGTTGCTCAGGCTCGTGGAAAGCAGCCCTGATCGCTTCCAGAAGCTGGCGTTCGTGCTGCCCGCGGCAATCGACGGCACCCGTCGCGATGGCGCGACCCTGCGGCTGGAGGCCTTGGGCGAGGCGATCGACCGGTGCGACGCGCGGGCCGCCGCCGCCGTCCTGCTCGCGGACCTACCCGCCGACGTCCGCTCGCGCCGTGGGGTGCCCGCCTTGGTCTTGCGCAGGGCGACCCAGCTCGTGAGCAGACCCACTCCCGCCCCCCGGTACGACGACCGGCCGCTGCGCGACCGGAGGGCGCTGAGCCGCATCACCGCCCCAGCGCTGGTGATCAGCCAAGGCGCCGACCTGCTTCATCCCGCTGCCCTCGCCGCCGAGCTCGCCGCACTTCTGCCCGCGGGACACCTCATGGCCCTGCAACGTGGCGGCGTCTTCTGGACGCAGGCAGAGCAGGCGCAGACCGCTCTCGCCCAGCACCTACTGGAGGACTGATGCTGCTCGAAGGCAAGCGACTGCTGGTCACGGGCGTGCTCACCG
>JBKJVH010000186.1:0-8953 GCA_046590985.1 Mycobacteriales bacterium | reverse complement strand
GGTCGCCCCGGGCCTGGACCTGCTGCCCTCCCACCCCTCCCTGGAGCAGGTAGGGGTCACGCTGGCCGCGCAGGGCGGCATCGTCACCGGCATCCGGCGGGTGCTCCGGCCGCTGCTAGCCGACTACGACCACGTCGTGCTCGACACCCACGGAGACCTGGGGAACCTGACCCTGTCGGCGGTCTGCGCCGCGGATGCGGTCCTCACCGTCTTCACGAGCGACCCTGGCTCGGCGCTCGGGGCTGCCCGGGTCACCACCTTCCTGGACCAGCACCGCCGTTTCGAGAACACCGTCGCGGAGCTCCTCGGGGTCGCCTGCTCCCTGTGGGACTCCGGCGGCAAGGCCGCCCGCGAGGTCCTCGGCGCTCTCGAGGGCACCGACCTGCCGCTGCTTCCCACCCGCATCCCGTTGTCCCGCCGGGTCCCCTCCTCCACCCTGGCCAAGCGACCGGTGGTCGTGTACGCCCCGAACTCGTCCGTCGCGGTCGCCTACGCCGCCTTGGCCCAGGACGTCCTCACCGCCTACCAGGGCCTGCACGAAGGACAACGATGAAGGACCTCCAAGCCGATCTGCAGGCGGACCTGCTCGCCGACCTCACGCCGCTGGAGGTGGTCGAGCCGGCGCCGGTCATCGACCCCGCCCTGCCGCCACAGGTCACCGAGACCACCCCTGCCCTGTCGATGCAGTGGACCCCGCTGCGCTGGTCGCGGCCGAAGGTCGTCAAGGCCAAGGACGGCGTGGGCAAGGCGCTCAAGCTCGGCCCGCTGAAGCTCGAGCTCTCCGTCAAGGAGTAGGTCAGCCCTCGTCTTCGTCGAGGCCGGCCAGCACCTTCGCGACGATCGCGGCACTCAGCGCGGCCGCACCGAGCACGGCCCCCTCGACCGGCAGCCCGGTGGCCGCCAGCGACCCACCCGATGGCACGACGGCGGCCTCGGTCTCCGCCAGCGCCACGGGGTGCGCCAGCTTCGCCGCCGCCGACTTGATCGCCAGCCGAATCCGGAAGTAGGACCCGCAACGGCAGACGTTCTCGATCGCGTCGATCTGCTCGTCGGTCGGGTTGGGGGTCTTCTTCAGCAACGCGGCGGCCGCCATGATCTGTCCGGGCTGGCAGAAGCCGCACTGCGCCACGTCCTGCTCGAGCCAGGCCTCCTGGACGGGGTGCAGCTTGCCGTTCTTGGCCAGCCCCTCGATGGTCGTGACCTCGTGACCGGCGACGTCCCGCAGGTTCGTGACGCACGGGTTGAAGGCCTTGCCGTCGAGGTGGCTCGTACAGGCCTTGCAGACGTTGATGCCGCAGCCGTACTTGGGTCCGGTCACGCCGAGCTTGTCCCGGAGGGCCCAGAGGACGGACAGGTCCCCGGGAGCGTCGACGTTGACCTTCTTGCCGTTCAGCATGAAGGAGTACTTGGGCACGGTGATCTCCTAGCGGGGCTGGACGCGGGTCGAACCCGTGTTCTTGGTGAAGGGGGTGAAGTCGACCGGGAAGATCAACGGGAAGCTCCGGGGCTTGATGCCGGTCGCGCGGGCGTAGGCGTTGGCGATCGCGCCGACCGCCGCGGGCACGCCGAGCTCACCGGCACCACCCGGCTCGGTGCCGGTTGCCGGCATCACGTGGATCTTCACCTCACGCGGTGAGTCCTTCTGGCGCGCGAAGTGGGACTGGGAGTAGCTGCCCTCCAGCGGCAGCCCCTTGTCCATGTGCAGGCCGGCGCGGAAGGTCGTGGAGATCGCGTCCGTCAGGCCGCCGAGCAGCTGAGCCTCGGCCCCACGCGGGTTGATGGGCAAGCCGTAGTCCGCCACGATCGCGGCCTTGGTGACCCGCGGCTTCTTCGGGTTCCGGGCGTCGACCTCGACCAGGCAGGCGGTGCACGACTTGTATTCCGCGTGGAAGCCGATCCCCTGGGCGAAGCCGTGCGGGAGCTTCGCGCCCCAACCACCGAGCGAGGCGACCTTCTTCAGGACCGCGACGTAGCTCGGCTCCTTCAGCCGGGCCAGCCGGAACGCGACCGGGTCCTGCCCGAGCGCCTTCGCGATCTCGTCCATGATGATCTCCTCGGCGCCGCGGGTGTTGGCCGAGTAGACCGAGCGGAACGCCCCGGTGTTGAACTTCTCGCTGCTCTCGTTGAGCAGCTGCGCGGTGGCACCCAGGTCGTACGGGGACTTCACGGTGGTGAAGAACACCGACTGCGAGAACGTCGCGTTGCCGCCGGCGGAGACCGGGATGATGTCAGGGTTGCCGAACTTCACCCCCGTGGCCGTCAGGACCTCGCCGAGGCCGTGCCGCCAGTCGGTCTCGCCGCTCGCGACGTGGTGCTCGAAGGCGACGACGTCGCCGGCACCCAGCGTGGCGCGCACCAGGTGGTGGCTGGCGGCCCGTCCGCGGCCGTGCCGCATGTCGTCGATGCGGGTCCACATCAGCTTGACGGGCTTGCCGGCGGCCTTGCTGATCTGCGCCGCCTCGTACGCGCCGTCGAAGTAGAGCCGCCGGCCGAACGAGCCACCGGCCTGCATGACGTGTCCGGTCACCGAGCCACGCGGCAGTCCGAGGTCGTCCTCGATGACCTGGGTGGCAAGGATGGGGATCTTCATGCCCGACCAGACGGTCCCGTGGTCGGCCTTGATGTCGGCGATCGCGGTGTTGGTCTCCATCGGCGCGTGGCTGACCATCGCGAAGTCGAACTCGCCCTCCACGACCGTGCCGAGCGCCGGTGTGAGCGGGATGTTGACGGCCCGCAGCGCCTGCCGGATGCTCGCGTTGTCCTGGTCGTCGACGGTCCCGGCGTTCCAGGTGACCTTGAGGGCCTCCTTGCCGTCGAGCGCCTGACCGAACGTGTCGGCGAGCACCGCGACCCCGGTCGGCTGGGTGTTGGTCCCCAGCTTGATCTGCGTCGGGACGATGTAGATCCCCCGGATGCCGGGCATCTTGAGCACGTCGGCCTTGTTCTGGATCGCCTTGACCGACCCCATGATCGTCGGCGCGCGGCGCACCATCGCCCGCAGCAGCCCCTTCACCGGCTCGGTGTCATTGGTGTACTTGAAGGCCCCGGTGACCATCGCCAGCGCATCCTTGCGGGGCTGCGGCCGACCCACCAGCCTGTACGCCGAGACCGGCTTCGGCGTGGCCGCAGCCACCTTCAGGGTCGGCGAGGCTGCGAGCTGCGACAGGTCCCCGATCGGAAGGCTGTGGCCGCCTCCGACGACCACGCCGTCGAGGACCTGGAGCTGTGGGACGGGGACACCGGTGCGCTGGGCGGCGGCGGCGGTCAGCCGGGCCCGGGCGTCAGCGGCGGCCTGCCGGACCGGGGCGAAGACCGAGCGGAGCGTGTTGCTGCCGCCGGTGATCTGGCCGAACTCGAGCTCCGGGCGGGCGGCGGCGAGCGTGACCGTGACGTGCTTGAGCGGCACCCCCATCTCGTCCGCGATGAGCATGGCCACCGCGGTGGTGATGCCCTGGCCGACCTCCATGCGCGGCAGCGCGCAGGTGACCAGCCCCGCCTTGCTGACGTTGAGGATGATGAGCTGGCTCTCGGTGGGCTTCTGCGCCTGGATGAGGAAGTCGCCGAGGTCCTCGAGCTCCGCCGGCTGCGGCGGCGTCGGGATGACCGCCTCGGCCGTGGTCGCGAAGACCCCCGCATTGACCGCGATCGCGAGCGTGGGCGCCGCCAGCAGGTAGGTGAGGAACGTCCGACGGGACGTCCCGCCAAGCTCGAGAACGGGGTCAGTGGTGGTCACGAGGCATCCTTCCGGTCCGGTCCGGGTTATTCGTACAAAGCGGGTGAAAGGTTCATTCTCCCCGCACTTCCCGTGAAACACCAGTTCAACGCCGGCTCAGCGCGGTCGCGTTCGGGAGGGCGGAACCGGCTACTCCGGTGAGACGTCGAGACCCTGCGCGAGCGCGAGCGTGACCGCCTGCGCGTAGGTGATCTTGGCGCCCCGGAGCTGCACGCTGCCCGGGTCCAGGGCCGAGAGCTCGGAGCCGCGCAGGTCACAACCGGTCAGGTTGGCCTTGCCCAGCGAGGCTCCGCTCAGGTCGAGCCCGGTGAGGGTGCCGTTGATCGCCCGCACCCCGCTGAGGTCCGCCTCCCGCATCCGGGCGTCGCGAAGGGTGGCGTTGCTGAGGTTCGCACCGGCCAGGCTGACGAACGACCACTCCCCGCCTTCGACCTTGAGAAGGTCCAGCGTGCAGTCGACGAACCGGCTGCCTGTCAGCTTGCAGCCGGTGAACGTCGCGTCGAAGAACGTGCACCGGGTGAACGTGCAGTTCAAGAACGCGGTCGAGCGGTGCTCGGAGACGTTGAAGCGCACTCCCCGGAAGGTGCACTCCTCGAACACCGCGTTCTGCGTGACGACCTCGGACAGGTCGACCTCCACGAAGGTCACCCCGGAGAAGGTCTCCCCGATGATCTCGCGGCCGCCCCAGTCCTCGCCGTGGACCTCAGTCACGGACGGCGGCGAGCGCCTCAGGGAGCGTGAAAGCCCCCGCATACAGGGCCTTTCCGACGATCGCACCCTCGACGCCGGCGACGCCGGCGATGGCGACGAGGTCGGCCAGGCTCGACACCCCACCACTGGCCACGACCGGCTTGGTGGTGGCCGCGCAGACCCTCGCCAGCAGCTCGAGGTTGGGGCCCGTGAGGGTGCCGTCCCGCTTCACGTCGGTGACGACGTAGCGCGCGCAGCCGTCCCGGTCGAGCCGCTCCAGCACCTCGAACAGCTCGCCGCCGTCCTGGGTCCAGCCGCGGGCTGACAGCGTGGTGCCGCGGACGTCGAGGCCGACCGCGATCTTGTCGCCGAACCGGGCGATCGCGCTGCGCACCCAGTCGGGGGTCTCCAGCGCCGCGGTGCCGAGGTTGACGCGGGCACAGCCGGTCGCCAGCGCCGCTTCGAGCGACGCGTCGTCACGGATGCCACCGCTCATCTCCACCTTGACGTCGAGGCGGCCGACCACCTCCGCGAGCAGCTCGCGGTTCGTCCCGGTGCCGAACGCGGCATCGAGGTCGACGAGGTGCACCCACTCCGCGCCGTCGGTCTGCCACTGCAGGGCGGCACCGACCGGGTCGCCGTAAGAGGTCTCCGAGCCGGACTCTCCCTGCACGAGCCGGACGGCCTGGCCGTCACGGACGTCGACGGCGGGCAGCAGCTCAAGGGTCATCGGGTGGTGCTCCTTCGGGTGGTGACGTAGACGCCCAGGCAGGCGGCACTGAGGACGGCGAGCGAGATGCGAGCGGCAAGGGCCGGTACGAAGAACCAGACGACCGCCTGGAACATCAGGAAGATGACGACGAGCCGCAGCACCTCGGTGAGCGGGAGCGCGCCGTAGCGCTTCCGGCGCCTGGGCAGGGTCGGCAGATGAGCCTTGCGTCTGGCCTGCTTCGCGCGCTGTCTGGCGGCCTCCTCGACCTCGATGCGGCGCGCTGCTTCCCTTGCTGCGCGGGCCTTCTGGCGCTCCTTGCTCACAGGCTCGCGACCCAGTTCTTCAGAAGCTGCGACCCCGCGTCGCCGCTCTTCTCCGGGTGGAACTGGGTGGCGCTCAGCACCCCGCGCTCCACCGCTGCTGCGAACACCTCGCCGTGCTCGGCGGTGGTGCACAGCGCGTCCGGCACCCGACGCGCGGCGTAGGAGTGCACGAAGTAGAACCGCTCTTCCTCCACACCCGCGAAGAGCGTCGACCCCGCGGCGGCGGTCACGGTGTTCCACCCCATGTGCGGCACGACCGGGGCGTGCAGCCGGGTGACGTCACCGGCCAGGATCCCGAGCCCGTCCGTGACCTCGCCGTGCTCCAGGCCGCGTGCGAACAGGATCTGCATGCCGACGCAGATGCCCAGCACCGGGCGCTGCTTGCTGAGCCGTTCCCGGATGACCGGCCCGCCGCCCAGCGCGTTGAGGCTCGCCATGCAGGCTGCGTAGGCACCGACCCCGGGCACGACCAGACCGTCGCACTCCGCCGCTTGGAGCAGGTCACGGGTGACGGTCACGGCCACCCCGGTACGAGCAAGCGCCCGTTCGGCGGACCTCAGGTTCCCGGAGCCGTAGTCCAGGACGACGACCTTCACGACGGCATCCCGAGCGCTTGGAGCAGCGCCTCGTGGCGGGCTTCCTCGAACAGGTAGGGGTCGTCGGCGTCGTCCGTGGCGGCAGCGAAGCGCAGGATCTGCTCGACCTCACCGGGGTCCCCGGTGCGGAGCGCTGTCGTCAGCTGGCTCCCGGGCAGTCCTGCCGGCGGGTCGCGGTCCTCGTCGTCGGAGAAGTAGTTCGGGTAGGAGTCATAGCTGCCGACGACCTCGCCGTCCTGCACCAGGCTCAGGCTCAGGATGTCGGAGTCGTGCACGTCAGCAGCGAGCGCCGTCCCGGTCGACCCCGTCAGCTCCTTGGCCCAGTCGGTCGCGGCCGCGATGCCCTCGACCTCGGCATCCCGGAGCACCGACCAGCCCTCCGGCACCCGCACGGTCACGGTCGTGTAGAAGGCACCCACCGCTACAGCACCCCCTTGGTGGAGGGCACTCCCTTCACGCGCGGGTCCAGCTCCACAGCAGTACGCAGCGCGCGCGCGACCGCCTTGAACTGCGTTTCGACGACGTGGTGGGCGTTGCGGCCCGACAGCACGCGCACGTGCAGCGCGATCTGGCTGGTCGCGACGAAGCTCTCCCAGATGTGCTTGGTGAGAGTGGTGTCGAAGGTGCCGATCAGCTCGACCATGTCGGGCTCGTCGTGGACCAGGTAGGGCCGGCCGCTCAGGTCCACGGCGGCCTGGACGAGGGCCTCATCCAGCGGCACGAGCGCGTCGCCGTACCGGCGGATGCCTGTCTTGTCGCCGAGGGCGTCCTTCAGCGCCTGGCCCAGGGCGAGCGAGGTGTCCTCGACGGTGTGGTGCGCGTCCACGTGCAGGTCGCCCTTGGTGACGACGGTCAGGTCAAAGCCGCCGTGTCGGCCGAGCTGGCAGACCATGTGGTCGAAGAACGGCACGCCGGTGTCCGAGGACGCCTGGCCCGTGCCGTCGAGGTCGAGCTCGACGCGGACGTCGCTCTCCTTGGTCGTGCGCTCCACCAGCGCCGTGCGTGACATGGCCCCAGGCTATCGGGCTGGCGCCCAGAGCCGATCTTGCCGGGCACCCTCTACGCTTCCGCCGTGCTCAGGACCGTGACGGCGACCCGCTACGTCACGCCCCTGCGCGAGGGCGGTTCGCTGCCGGGACTCATGGAGGCCGACGACCTCGGCACCTACGTCGTGAAGTACACCGGCGCAGGCCAGGGCCGCAAGACGCTGGTCGCCGAGATCATCTGCGCCGGCATCGCCCGGGCCCTGGGCTTGCGCGTACCCGAGCTGGTGCTGGTGGACGTCGACCCGCTGCTCGGCCGGTCCGAGCCGGACGAGGAGGTCCAGGACCTGCTGGTGGCCAGCGCCGGGCTCAACCTCGGGATGGACTTCCTGCCGGGCTCCCTCGGCTTCGACCCGCTGGCCCATCAGGTCGACCCGCTGCTCGCCTCGACGGTGCTGTGGTTCGACGCGTTCGTCGGCAACGTCGACCGCTCCTGGCGCAACCCGAACCTGCTCATGTGGCATCGCGAGCTGTGGCTGATCGACCACGGCGCGACGCTGGTGTTCCACCACGCCTGGCACCGGTCGCGGGCCTCGGTCACCCAGTCCTACGACGTCGCCGGGCACGTGCTGTCGGAGCAGGCGACCGCCCGCGACCAGGTCGACGCCACAGCCGTCACCCCCGAGCTGCTGGAGGCGGTCCTCGACGACGTACCCGATACCTGGCTGACCGACGAACCGGGCTTCGACTCCCCCGACGAGGTGCGCGGCGCCTACGTCACCCACCTGCTGGCCCGCCGCGAGGCGCAGGAGTGGCGGCCGTGAGCGCGCTGTTCGAGTACGCGATCCTGCAGGCCGTCCCGCGCGTGCAGCGGGGCGAGTCCATCAATGTCGGCGTCGTGCTCTACAGCCAGGACCTGGAGTTCCTCGACGGGCTGTTCCACGTCGACGAGCAGCGGCTTCGCGCGCTCGACGCGACGATCGACGTCGAGGCGGTACGCGACATGCTCGACGCCATCTGCCGGGCCTGCCGTGGCGAAGGGCCGGCCGGGGCGACCCCGCTCCGGCAGCGGTTCGGCTGGCTGACCGCGCCGCGCAGCACGGTGGTCCGCGCCGGCCCGATCCACACCGGCAAGACCGACGACCCGGCCGCCGACCTCGTCAGGCTGCACGAAGCGCTCGTGCTGTAAGCGACGCCCACGGTGGCGCCGAGGTCTTCGCGCGTCCCGAAGTTCTTGGCTCCACGTCCTGACCACCTGCAGGGGCGCGACCAGAACTCAGCGGTCGATCTCGGCCAACGCCTCGAGGAAGGCCGTGGTCTCGGGCTCCGTACCGGCGTTGACGCGGAGCCAGCCGGCCAGGCCCGGGCCGGTCGAGACGTCGCGGACAAGGACGCCCCGGTCGAGCAGCTGCTGCCAGACCTGCGGGGGTGAGGCGAACGGCCCGAAGAGCAGGAAGTTCGCTTCGGTCGGGACCACGGACAGCCCGAGATCCCTTATCCCGCAAACCATCCGGTCGCGCTGGGCCTTGACGGCCTCGACGGTGCCGAGCAGCTCATCGGTGCGTGCAAGGGCGGCGCGGGCGGCGGCCTGGGTGAGGGCGGACAGGTGGTAGGGCAGCCGGACCAGTTGCAGCGCGGCGACGACGTCCGCCGAGGCCGCGAGGTAGCCCAGTCGCAGACCGGCGCCAGCGAAGGCTTTCGACATGGTCCGCGAGACGAGCAGCCGCGGGTGGTCGGCGAGCAGGGTCGCCGCCGACCTCTGCGCACCGAACTCCGCATAGGCCTCGTCGACGACGACCATCCCCTCGCTGGCCTCGCAGATCGCCACGACGACATCGAGCCCGGTCACGGTCCCGGTGGGGTTGTTGGGAGTCGTCAGAAAGGTGACAGCGGGCCGGTGTGCGCGCACCGCAGCC